>JALNVI010000092.1 GCA_023231425.1 Desulforhopalus sp.
ACTCTTATACCTGTCAATAATGCGTTTTTTAGGCTCAAAAACGTTAATATAGATCTGCATTAGAAAATAATTTCTTATGGCGAGAGCAAAACGGCATTATATTCCTGGTCAAGTATGGCATCTTACCCACAGATGCCACAAGAGGGACTTTTTACTTAAATTGAAAATGGACCGTCGGAATTGGGTCCAGTGGTTGTATGCTGCCAAAAAGCGATACGGTTTGGTAATTCTCAATTACTGTGTTACTTCCAATCATATTCATTTACTCGTTCAAGATGCAGGAAAGAGAGATGTCATACATCGATCTCTGCAGTTGATTGCTGGAAGAACCGGGCAAGAATACAATATGAGAAAAAGAGAGTTAACTTGGCCCGACCCCGTTCGGCTTTTTTTAAACCTATATCCAGTCTGATCATGCAACCCGCCTTAAATTATTAAATTCTTCACAGAAACATGATGGCCAGCTTTTCAATAGTATAAAAAAAATACGGTACGGAAGAGGTTAGGAAAGAGATAGAAAATATAATTAAACAGGAAAACATTCAAGCCTTTAATAGCTTTAACTACGCTAATTAAATAAAATGCACTGAAATCTACGATAGCATGTATCGAATAACTAGTGCAAAGGTACATTCAACACATCGTGCGCTTGAAAAATATGTTGATGAAGATAAAAGGGGTAATGTAAAAATTATTAAAAACTTTCCTCAACAAAGAAAAATTCATGAACGAATTTATGACTTAGCATATCACTAGGAATTTTCCATCGCTGCGCTCCTGAAAATCCTGTGAGCTCTACGTTAGCCCGAATAAACGCGCGTTTTCACCAAAGGACCGATTCATGAGATTTCTCTTTTTCCTATCCTGCTTCCTCATTGTTTTGGTCACAAGTTCGGCCGCCGCTGTCGCGCCCAAAGATGCGCTGCAACCTTGGGCGGAGAATCCCTGGTACTGGAGTTATCATGGAGAAGCCTTGTTACTGTTGGGCGGCAGCGACGACGACAACCTTTTCCAGTGGCCGGAGAAGGACCTCCTCATGCAGCTCGACCGATTGGCCGCAGCGGGCGGAAATATCATCCGTAATACGATGAGCGACCGGAAGGACAAGGGTTGCGAGGTTTATCCATTCAAGCAACTGAAGAACGGCAAGTACGATCTGAACGAGTGGAATGAGGAGTATTGGACGCGGTTCGAGCGCATGCTGCGAGAAACAGCGAAGCGCCACATCATCGTGCAGATCGAAATCTGGGACCGGTTCGACTATACCGACACTGGCGGCAGCGACCGCTGGCAGATTCATCCCTACAATCCACAAAACAATGTAAATTACACATACGAGCAGTCTGGATTTGCCAGACGCTATCCCGATCACCCCGGCGCGAACAAGCAGCCATTCTTCTTTACAACGCCGAAACAGCGGAACAACAGGGAGGTATTGACTTACCAGCAGCGGTTTGTGGAGAAGATGCTTGACCACACGCTGCACTACGACCACGTGCTGTACTGTATAGATAACGAGACCAGCGGCGAGGAGGAGTGGGGAAAATACTGGGCGCAATTCGTCAAAGAACGGGCGACAAAGCGAGAGAGGAAGGTCTACGTGACAGAAATGTGGGACGATTGGGACCTGACCGCCGAGAGGCACAAACGGACATTTGATCATCCGGAATTGTACGATTTCGTTGATGTCTCCCAGAACAACCATAACAAGGGCCAAAAGCACTGGGATAATTTCCTTCACGTCCGCGAGTACCTGTCGAAGAAGCCTCGCCCGATGAACACCACCAAGACATACGGGGCCAACGATAACAAGTTCGGCCATACCGACCAGGATGGCATCGAACGTTTCTGGCGCCATCTCCTGGCCGGCGCCGCGTCCATTCGCTTTCATCGGCCGGTTGCCGGTTTGGGACTGAGCGACAAGGCGGTCGCGGCCATTCGCGCGGCAAGAAAGCTCGAGTCGAAGATCCCCTTGTGGTTGGTGAAGCCTGCAAACGAACTGCTGTCTGATCGTGAATCGAACGAAGCATATCTCTCCGCGCACGCAGGCATCGCCTATGCCTTGTACTTTCCTGCAGGCGGCAATGTGCGGGTCGATTTTTCCGACGCCAGGGGAGCGTTGGCAGTTCACTGGATCGACATTTCCTCGGGCGAGTGGGGCCCCGTTCAGAATGTTTCGGGGGGTGAGAAGACCTTGCTGGCCCCCCCCGGACAGGGCAACTGGGCGGCCGCGATCATAATTCGTGAATAGCCAAGGGACAATGTGAGCAATCGTTCCTCGCCCAAAATAAGCTGACAAAACGCTGAACCCGACCGGGAACAGGCCGACGAATTGACCGTGTTCTGAAATCACTATCGTTCGCGCCGGCCTGTTCCCGCCGGTCTGGCTTTACTGTTACGCGCTCTCCACTTAACCACGAAATCCCAGCAGGCTGTCGGACAAATTACTCGCTGCGCTCTCAATTTACCGCAGCTGCAGGCGTTGCATAAATAAAGAACATTATAGATATATATGGAAGATTTTGATAAGCAAAATGAAGGGATAGAATTTAAAAACAGGGTTTCGATGAACGGGAATTTTCGTTATCGAGATTTTTATGACTGCAAATTCATAAATTGCAAATTTACGGGAACAGTCTTTGAAAAATGCTTATTCGAAGATTGCACCTTCATAGAATGTGATCTCAGCTTAATAAAACCTGAGTATTGTTCGTTTGTTGATGTGAAATTTAAGAATTGTAAGGCAATTGGTGTTAATTGGGCAGAAGCGGCCACACCATTTAGAATTGATTTTTACTCATGCATAATAAATATGTCTTCTTTTTTTGGCATAAATCTTACAAAAATAATCATGACTGAATGTGTTGCAAAGGAGGTAGATTTCACCGAAGCAAATTTAACAAAAGGGAATTTTGAAAAAACCGATTTCGAAAACAGTCGGTTTCTACAAACGAATTTAACGCAATCTAATTTTCGCAATTCTATTAATTACGCTATTGACCCTGAATGTAATCTCTTGAAAAAAACGATTTTTTCTCTTCCTGAAGCCCTTTCGTTCCTTTCAGAACTTGATATAATTCTCGATTAATAAAATACAAATTTGTTTTAAGGGTTCCTGGAAACCCCCTATGTGTCAGGATACTTTTCGCCTCAAAAAATCAGTATAAATCTTGGGGCATTTTTAGAAAATCGAGAACACGCATATAGTTGATATTGTGAGATAACGCCAATATGGTAAAATGGTCTAAATCCGACAGACTCCTGGAGCAAGAGGCAGGTTAAGGTGGACAGCCCATGACAATGATACCGGAGACTTTACGGATGGTTATGGCTGCAATGTCTGCCCCTCAATCCAATGCAACAGAGGGCGCCAGGCGCCTCGGTATAACAAGGTCGACTCTATAGAGGAAGTAGAGTATGTCCATATGAAGCTGTCATGCAGCCAGGCCCAGGCCAACGGGATGATATCCTGCCAACGTAAAGGAATAAGAGTATGTTTGAATCTGCAGAGTTGGGACATAAAATAAAAAAATCTGACTACAAAAAGGAAGTGCCTGCCCTGCGGGAGGAACTCCTCAAAGTTCAGATGGAGTTGAATGAGTCAGCCGCTTTTCAAGTGATTATATTGGTCGGCGGGTTGGACGGTGCAGGGCGCGGAGGCACTGTGAACCTTTTGAATGAATGGATGGATCCCCGTCATATTCAAACCCATGGCATGGGTGAACCCACGGACGAGGAACTGGATCGACCTATGATGTGGCGGTTCTGGAGAGCTTTGCCGCCCAAAGGAAAAATCGGTGTTTTTCTTGGATCGTGGTACACGTGGCCGATATTGAACAGAGCCTACGGCAGAACCAGGGATGCTGACCTGGACCAGAGTCTGGATCGGGCAAAGAAATTAGAAAAAATGCTGGTAGATGAGGGAGCTCTGGTAATTAAATTCTGGTTTCATCTCTCTAAGGAAAAACAGAAAAAACGACTCAAATCGTTGGAGAAAAATTCCGTTACTCGCTGGAAGGTCACGAAACGTGATTGGAAGCATTTCAAAATGTACGATACGTTCCGTGAGGTTTATGAAAAGGTTATCCGTCAGACCTCAACCGCTGAAGCTCCCTGGCTGATTATTGAAGGAGAGGATGCCTGCTACCGGAACCTGACTGTAGGCAAACAAATCCTCAGTGCAATTCGGGAACGGTTGGATCAGAAGGCCCAGCCACCACAGGATATTCTCCCCTCTCCTCTCATGCCGTCTATTGACAATTTGCACGTGTTGAAATCATTGGATATGACTCAATCCCTGACAAAGGAGGAGTATAGGAAGAAACTGAAAAAGTACCAGGGCAAATTGAATCTGTTGACCAGGGATCCAAAGTTTAAATACACTTCAGTACTGGCTGTGTTCGAGGGCAATGACGCTGGAGGGAAGGGAGGAGCTATACGTCGTATCACAGGGGCACTTGATGCGCGATGGTATCAGGTGATTCCCATTGCCGCACCGACAGAGGAGGAACGGGCTCAGCCGTATCTCTGGAGGTTCTGGCGACATCTGCCCCGTAAAAGTCGGGTAATCATGTTTGATCGTTCCTGGTATGGCCGAGTACTTGTGGAGAGAGTGGAGCAATTCTGTTCAAAAAACGACTGGATGAGAGCCTATAGCGAAATCAACGAGTTTGAAGAACAACTTGCCCGTCATCGCATCGTGGTGGTTAAGTTTTGGCTGGCCACCACCAAAGATGAGCAGTTGCGAAGATTTAAGGAAAGGGAGCAGATTGGATTCAAACGGTTCAAAATCACTGAAGATGACTGGCGTAACAGGGATAAGTGGGAGCAGTACGAACTGGCCGTTGCAGATATGGTAGATCAGACGAGTACTCTTGATGCTCCCTGGACCATGGTAGAGGCAAATAGTAAATATTTTGCCCGCATCAAAGTGCTCAAGACCTTGTGCGAAAGAATCGAGGCCCAGCTCAAGGAGTTGTACGAGGACGGCGTCGATTATCTGGAGAAACCGAAAAAGAAGAAGTAAGGGGGGACGGGAGACAGGAAAAAGCTCCGTAGCGACGACCAATTTGGGCGTCTCCAGCACTATGTGTCAGGATACTTTTCGCTTCAAAAAATCATCATAAATCCAGGGGCGAAGTGAGATCGAAAAGACAAAGATCGAATGCGCCCGGAAATTCTTCGACGAAATTAACAGCAAGATTAATCCAGACAATGTGAAATATGAGGGAGTTAACAGCTTCGGCAAGTTGATGGACATTGTTTGGAGCAAGAACAGTTTAGTAATACCAATCACATTTTTTACTGGCCAGAGAACGCAACTGCGTGGACATTTTTTTGGCGATTACGAATGGATAAACAGACTGTAAAATGATCTCATGGTAGAAGCGTCCACAGGGTTCCTGATAACGCTTTAAATTTTCACATGAACCAGGCTCTACACCGGAAGAAGTTCGGCAAAGCAAAGTGTTTCCAACAAAGAGGTTTTATGAGAAAAAAAAGATCAAACGAAGTACCCAATATTTGGGTTTGACAGATATTATTCAGCAAGATAGATTTGAATAAAGGGTTTCTTCCAGATTGATGCCTGTTTTTTTTGTTCGGCATTCCACCCGCTAAAATAAAGACTAAGGGACATTAAAAAAACAACTCAGGAGAAGACAAATGCAAATGCCTCGTTCTCGTTGTCAACCGTTTCACAGTCTGCTGCCAGTCACCTTACTTCTGCTTGCTGCCAGGCCTGTATCGGCAAGTATCCCACAGGACGATGCACCCGGCAGGCAAATGGCCATCCAGGCCACCCAGGCTAAACCTCTGACACACACCATCACAGCGGATCACAGCACCTTTTCTCAACTGCAGTTCACTCTGGAACAACAAAAAACTTTAAAACCGGAAGATGTCACAAAAGCCTGCCTGAGCTGCCATAATCAGGCTGCACTGCAGTTCCATCAGACCATTCACTGGACCTGGCGTGACAAGGACGATGCGGGCAATCCCGCAAAGTTCGGTAAGGGAGGGATTTCGGTCAACAACTTCTGAATTAACATTGCAAGCAACGAGGCTCGTTGCACATCATGTCACGCAGGTTATGGATGGAAGGACAAATCTTTTGATTTCACCGACCAGAATAAAGTAGATTGCCTGGTCTGTCACGAAACGACAGGAACCTACAAAAAATTCCCCTCCGGTGCAGGGTATCCTGCGCCTTATATCGAAGACCCTGAGAACCCCGGTCAGCAAAAAGGCGTACTCTTCAAGGGCAACAATAAAATATACTATTCCCCGGACTGGTCCAAAGTGGCGCAGTCAGTTGGCCGTCCTCAACGCGAGAACTGTGGGACCTGCCACTTTTACGGCGGCGGTGGCGATGCGGTTAAGCATGGTGATCTTGATTCCTCTTTAATCAAGGTTGATAAAAACCTCGATGTACACATGGGCTCTAAAGAGTCCGGCGGTCAGGATTTCACCTGTGTGCGCTGCCATACCACGACTGCTCACCATATAGCCGGTCGTATCTACGAAAAACCAGCGTCTATCGACCGCAAATCTCTGCTGCAAAATGACCTTGGCGACAAAATAATGTGTGAATCCTGCCATGGTGCACAGCCGCATAAAGCTGGCGGCATGTCTGCCAAACTCAACGATCACACTGATAAGGTCTCCTGTCAGGCCTGCCACATTCCCGAGTTTTCCCGTAACCAGCCCACTAAAATGAGCTGGGACTGGTCGAAGGCAGGCAGCCTTATGGACGGCAAAACAGAAGTTAAAAATGCAGACGGCCAAGCCATTTTTATGAAAGAAAAAGGGCTGTTTACCTGGGAGAAGAATGTTGTCCCGGAATACTTCTGGTACAACGGCACCCTTGCTCACATGACCACCGAGGATACCTTTGATCCGACCGAAGAAGTCTGGTTGAACAGGCCCAAAGGCAATAAGGATGATCCCAATTCCCGCATCATGCCGTTTAAAGTGCACAGGGCAATATCACCTTATGACAAGGTGAACAAGACCATGGTCATCCCGCACCTGTTCCCCTACGGCAAAGACGACAAAACTGCATACTGGAAAAATTTTGACTGGTCAGCTGCCATCGTCGATGGCATGAACTATGCCGGGCAGAAATACAGCGGGGAGTTTGGTTTTGTGAAGACAAATTATGTCTTCCCTACCACCCACATGGTCGCCCCCAGAGAACAGGCCCTTTCCTGTAGCGAATGCCACAGTAAAGACAGTCGATTGAAGAACATCACTGATATTTACCTGCCCGGGCGGGACAGTTTCAAGCTGGTCGATACCATCGGCTGGTTTGCTGCAGGAGGAGCACTGATCGTCATCTTCCTCCATGGCATAATTCGATTCATATCCAGCCGCAAAAGAAAGGAGGATTAAGCCATGACAGGTAAAATGATTAAAATATACCTCTATTCCAAATTCGAACGCTTCTGGCACTGGTTTCAGGCGGTGTCCATTTTCCTCTTGCTGCTCACCGGTTTTGAAGTCCATGGGACAATCAAATTGTTTGGCTTTAAGCAGGCGGTGAACCTGCATAACATCATTGGGCTGACCTGGCTGGGGATCTTCCTGTTTTTCGTCTTCTGGATGTTCGTCACCCTTGAATACCGCCAATATATTCCAACCACTAAAAAATTGTTTGAGGTGGCCAGACATTATGCCTATGGGATTTTCAAGGGAGAGCCGCATCCCGTGGAAAAATCCCTCAACGCCAAGCATAATCCCATGCAGCGCCTGACCTATCTGGGATTGACAGCCATTCTGCTGCCATTCCAGATGATCACCGGCCTTCTCTACTGGGGCTATAACGACTGGTCAGGTTTGGGCCTTTCCTGGATGAGCCTTGAAGTGATCGCCCTGCTTCACCTTATCGGCGGATTTGCCCTTCTTATCTTCCTCATTATCCATGTCTATATGGTTACCACCGGGCATACCTTAACCGCCCATGTTGCAGCCATGTTTTCAGGATGGGAGGAGGTTCACGAAGAAGAGAACGTGGCGGATTGGGAAAAAAAGACGATTTAAGGCTGCATGTCGAAAGTCTCTCTTCGTCCGCTTTACTTAAATTCAAGGGACCTTGAATAATCTTGTATTTTGTTCATATTCGAGGCGCAGGAAGAAAGTTACCGCAGGCATATATCTGATATCCCGACGTCTCGTTCCTCGCTTTGTCGGAGGATAAGTTTCTGATTGTAACGAAGAAGATGGGCAAAAGACTGGTTATTCAAGGTTCCTTTCAGAGTTAACTGCGCATCCAGTGCTCAACTGGATGCGCAGTTCGTTTTTACAGGTCATTTTTCATCAAGTTCCCCTGCCCCGCAGACTCCTGGATAAAAGGGAACCAGAAGCATGCAAAACAAGCCGCTTGACTTCCGTTGCAATTACATATATGAATATATGTTCATATATGTAATAATAAGGTGTCAGTAATCCGAAGAAAAAACAGTATGGGGTGCACTGCACGCCACCACAAAAAGCAAAGAGGACAAAATGCTTCCTTTTATCCAGCAATTTTTATCTGAAATCTGGCACATCCTGCAGGAATCGTCTTTTTACATCCTCATGGGAATTCTCATTGCGGGTCTTTTGAAGGTGAGCCTGAACACCAACTTTGTGCTCAG
>JALNVI010000093.1 GCA_023231425.1 Desulforhopalus sp.
AGTCGGTTCTGCTCAACGAAAAGGTCTTTGAGCAGGTGTACGGTTCCATGCTCGACTGCAAAACCGAAGTGGATGTGGCCATCGCTGTTGAAACCACCATGCGCCGCATGGGAGCGGAGAGCCCGAGCTTCAGTACCATCGTCGCCTCCGGCGAACGCGGTGCCCTGCCCCACGCCATTCCCTCCACGCAGAAGCTGCAGAGCGGCAAGTCTCTGACCATCGACATGGGTCTTATCCTCGACGGCTACTGCTCAGATATGACCCGTTCCTTCTGCTACGGCAAGCCCGATCAGACCTATATGGAAATCCACCGCGTCGTACGCAAGGCACAGCTCGCCGGTATGGAAGCAATTCGCGCCGGGGTGACAGGAGCAAGCGTGGACAAGGTCGCGCGCAAGGTAATTGAGGATGCCGGCTACGGTAAATATTTCGGCCACGGACTGGGGCACGGAGTCGGTCTCGCCATCCACGAAGAGCCGCGACTCTCCCGGCTGAACACCAAAAAGTTGAAGGTGGGAATGATTGTTACAGTGGAACCGGGCATCTATATCCCGGAATGGGGTGGAATCCGCCTTGAAGACATGGTTGTCGTGCGTGAGAACGGCTGTGAACGCCTTAACACCAACGACACATGGCTCAATGTCTGACAGGAGAGAAGCATGCGACAGTTTGTAATCGACGAACTCAGCCCCATGGAGTTGGAAAACATTGACTCCTGGCTGAAGCGCAACATGCAACCGGGCCCGATGATCGGTCTCTACTGGCTCCTTCTTGAAGAGGAGCACCTGGATGAAGCGCAACTCGGTGAAGGGCATAAAGAACACGGCCCGTGGTACATGGCCGTGGAAGTAACAAGAAAAGATATACGTTTTGAACTGCTCGTCCGCAGCAAGACCAACCTGCACTGCACCTGCATCGCCCAGGCCTCCCCGAAACAGCGGCAGGTGATGCTGGATCTGATCGACCGCCTCGTCGCAGAAGAGATGATTCAGGCATAGACGAAATCACTCCGCCGGTATCACTCCTCTTGCCCTGAGTTCTCCTCACCCGACGACGGGTGCGCCCGCTCCACCATAGTTTCAAGGCGCACCAGCCGCCGGTCGACCTCGCGCAATTCGCGTACCGTCTCTGAAAGCACACTGTCGTTGCCCTTACAGCCACTGACTGAATTGCGGGTACACCGCTGGCGAACAAGTTCGCTCATACTGACCCCCTCCTGCTCCGCCTCCTCCATGAGGAACGCCTTGAAGTCCGGCGCGGCAAGGATAGTTATTCGTTCTGTATGTGTTGCCATTCTTCCCCCCCTCAAAATCGTAGGATATTCTGCGAAAAAGGCGGAGAAAATCAACCTCTTTCGTAAATCTCTCCGCTTTTTTCCGTTCTCCTGATTACGCCGTGACAGTTGCTCGCTGGGATGTTTTCTCACGGGGATTAAACGTAGAGATCTGCTGCAACTCCTCAAGCAGTTCTTTTTCTCGTGTGCTGAGCGATTCCGGCACGGCAATCTCAAGACGCACCAACAGGTCACCCGCACCGCTCCTCCGTTTTTTCAGACCTTTACCCCGCAGCCGCAAAACCCGGCCACTCTGTGATCCGGCAGGAATACTCAGCTGCACACTGCCGCTGAGCATCTGCACTGGTACCTTAGCCCCGAGGGCAGCCTCAATGAAGGAGATCGGCACGGTGGTTTTCAGATCATGGCCTTCCACACTGAAGGTAGGATCCGGCAAGACCACCAGACGAATCCGCAATTCATCCTGCAGGGCACCTTTGCCGCCGAGGCGGATCACGGAACCGTTCGTCATGCCAAGAGGAATTTGCACTTTCAGCTGCTTCGTTACCGGTCGCATGGTGTTGCCCGACTGCTCATAACTCTGCACTGAAATATGTCGTTCACCACCCTCCTGTAACTCCCGCAGGGTTACCGGCAAATCATGTACCTGCGGCTCTGACTCAGCCTGCTGGCGTCTGCCGCCGCTGAAGCTGCCATAGCTCTTTTCCTGCCCGCCAGCGTTCCCAGCCTGGCCGAAGAGACCACGCAGGATATCGTCCAGATCCTCAGGATCCACTTCCCGCCCGCCGTGGGTATATGCGCTTCCGGGCCCCCGTGTGTAGGAGGTTCTGCCTCTTCCGCCCTGCCTGTAACGCTCAAAATCGTCGTATGAAACACCCTGGTTGTGTGCCGCCACCGCCTCTTCCCACTTATCTCCAAAACGGTCATAAAGTTTCCGTTTTTCCTTATCCTTCAACACTTCCCAGGCCGCACCCACCGTTTTGAAACGGCCCTCCGCGTCGGCCGATTTGTTCACATCGGGGTGCAGTTCCCGCACCTGATTCCGATAGGCTTTTTTCAGATCGGCCTCACTGGCATCTTTGGAGACCCCGAGAATATCATAGTAATTCCCCATCATTCTCTCCCCTTTGCAATTTTTCTGTCTCCCACAACCATTATCTGGCAGGAAGTCTCTTTTTTATTACAATAAAGATTATAAGAATTTATATTACTTTTACAACGGTGCTTAAATTAGTAATTCCAAAAAGGAAAAAGAGAACAACGCCAGCAAAACTCGGGGAGGTACCTGAGTGACGATCATTTTTTACTGTTCCCTGCGTACAAAAGTCTTTTTTTGACAGCTGCATGAATGAGCAGAGGTCCGCCCCATAATTTCATTTTCCTTTGAATATGGTATGGTAGTGATATCGGGCTGGCAGAGAAAAAGAAGATTTCAAGAGTCTTTTCTTCCCCCCACTTTCATATGAAGATCAGTCTCGATTTTTACTTAAATAAAAAATATACGTTCCAGCCTTTTCTTCAATTTAACAATTACAGGAACAGCATGGATATCACCCTGCGCCAAGTAGAACTCTTCCTTGCCCTCGCCCGCACCAGCCGAATTCAAAGCGTGGCAAAGGAGTTTTCCCTCACCCAGTCGGCCGTTTCTACGGCGATCAAACGCTTTGAGGAAGCAATCGACGCCCCGCTCTTTGACCGCGCCCACAAAAAAATTTCCCTCAACAGCAATGGCAATGGGCTCGCCGAGGAGCTGATCCCGCTGATGCGACGTTTTCAGGACGTCTCCACCATGTTCAAAAGAAATCTCATCGCCGGTTCCCTTGAAATCGGAGCCAGCCAGACCATTGCCGACTACATCCTGCCCGAGGTCCTCTACACCTTTCAGGCACACCACCACGACACCCATCTCTCCATCTGGACGGGGAACTCGAGAGAGGTTGTGCATGCAGTAGAGATGGGTGAGGTGGCAGTGGGATTTATTGAGGGAGAGGTCCCAAGCCGGATCCTGCAGAGTGAAAAGATCGGCGAAGAGGAGCTGATCGTCGTCACCTCCGATGTCGATATCGCGGCGGAGCGCTCGTGGACCATGGAGGAACTGCTTGATCTGCGCTGGATTCTACGTGAACCAGGCTCCGGAACCCGCCACACCTTCTTCGATCAGCTCGGGGAACAGGCGCAGAAGCTGAACATCTTCATGGAGCTGGACCACATTGAGTCGATTAAAAACGTACTGCGCAACCCCGGCACCCTGAGTTGTCTTTCCCAGCACTGCATCGCCCACGAACTGGCACGGGGCACTCTCTTTCCGGTACAGATTACGGGCACCCACTTCATGCGCAATCTCTATAGGGTGATCCATCCGCGGCAGTCGCAGACGGTTTTGATGAATGCGGTTTTCAACGAGGTGAATAAATCACTCTCCGCAGTACAACACATGATGAAGGGATAATCCAGTACACTTTCCCCATGCTCCGGAAATAGATTCAGGGTATTATGGTGGCGCGCAGGGTAGCTGCGCTGCCACTGCTTCTGACAATTCCATAGACCACTTCATTCACAAGAAGGGAGACTGCCATGAAACTGAGATATTTTTCACACTCCGCTTTCCAGATTACCAGCGAATCGGGGATCAGTATTCTCATCGATCCCTTCCTTGACGACAATCCAACCTCTCCAGTGAAATCAGAGGAAATCTTCGCTGATTATATCGTTCTGACCCACGCCCACAGTGACCACCTCGGCGACACTTTCAAGATTGCCCCGCGCTGCAACTCGCTGGTTATCGCCGTCAACGAACTGGCCCTCTACTGCGCCGAAAAAGGGTGCAATGTCCACAGCATGCATATCGGCGGAGGTTATGAATTTGATTTCGGACGTCTGCAGTTCACCATCGCCCACCACGGCTCCTCAACCCCGGAAGGCAATTATGCCGGAGAACCGGCAGGTGTCGTTCTCACCGTGGACAACAAGACTATCTACCACGCCGGAGATACCGGACTCTTTTATGATATGAAACTGATCGGCGAAATGCATCATCCCTATGTCATGATGCTGCCCATCGGCGACAACTTTACCATGGGCATCACCGATGCCGTCAGGGCCGCCGAACTGGTCAGCCCCGGTTTTGCCATTCCCATTCATTATAACACCTTCGATGCTATCAAGGCTGACCCGAACGAGTTCTGCACTGCGGCTGCAGAGGCCGGGATCAACGCACGAGCCCTCGCCTACGGCGAAGAGATCTCTCTCTGATCCGCGTTTGATGGACCCGAGAACTCTACTTCGCCGTCTCAATCCGACGGTTCCAGCCATGCCGTCCGTGCGCAAGGCACAGGAACCGCCGCCCGGCAACGGGACTCTCCCCCTGCGTGCCGCCCTCTACTGCAGCCTTCTCTGCTTTCTTTTCGGCGGTAATCCGACGGCCATTAAGATCGGCTCGCAAAGTTTCGGCCCGCTCACCATGGTCGGCAGCCGCTTCCTGCTCGCCAGCACCACTCTCCTCCTCTGGGGCCTCTTCACTGGCCGCGCGGTGGGACTGCGCCGGGCTCAGGTCCGCATGCTGATTCCCCTGCCGATGATCTACGTCGTGCAGCTCGGGCTCTTTTATGTCGGCCAGAGTAAAACGCTGGCCTCCCACGGGGCGCTGATCTCCAATATGATGCCTCTGGTGGTCATGATCCTCGCCTACTTCTTCCTCGGCGACCGTATAACTCCACGCAAGGTGATCGGCGTCCTGCTCGGCCTCGCTGCTGTTGCCCTGCTCTTTTTCGACAAAAAGGCTGCCAGCAGCGGTGCAAGTCTGCTCGGCGATACCCTCCTTGTCGGTTCTGTCACCCTCTGGGCGACGAATGCCATCTACATGAAGAAAATCATCCGTTATTTCAGTATCTTCACCATCACCCTCTACCCGATGCTCATCTGTGTTCCCTTCTATTTTCTTGGAGGATGGCTCTTCGACGACGTGATGTTCCGCCCCGTCACCACTCCAGCATTGCTCTCCCTCGCCTTTCAGGCCTTCGTCACCGCCTCCTACGGCTTCATCGCATGGAATGGTTTGATCAACCAGTATGGAGCAACGGCGCTCAACGCCTTCGTTTTTCTCATTCCTATCTCCGGCGTTCTTCTCGGGGTAGTTCTGCTCGGGGAACCGCTGACGATAAACATCATCGTCGCCATCATCCTGATAGTCGTCAGTCTGGGAATTATCAACCGCGCAGAGAGACCACCAGCAGAAATATTGAAAAACACATAACCTCAACCTTGCCACCTTCCGTTACTGGCGCCCCGGAACAAAAAAGGCCGGACACCGCCTGCGCAGTGTCCGGCCTTTTCATGCCTTCCTGAAATTGAACAGCTATTATTCAGCAGTAAGTCCAGTCTTCGTTCCACCGCCAAACTGCGGGCGAAAATCGGGCAGCTCAATACCGAGAGATTCACGGATTACATCTTCAATGGTTTCCACATAGCAGAAGTCCATCTCGTTGCGAACCTCTTCAGCAATCTCGTCCACATCCTCGCGGTTCTCCCCGGAGAGGATAATACGCCGGATTCCCGCCCGGTGCGCCGCCAGAATTTTTTCTTTAATCCCACCCACCGGCAGCACGGTGCCACGCAGGGTGATCTCACCGGTCATCGCCGTTTTGGTATCCACCACCGCGCCGGTAATCAGCGAAGCGAGGGAGGTAAAGAGGGTAATCCCCGCCGACGGCCCGTCCTTGGGCGTACTCCCCGCCGGGACATGGATATGGATGTCATTGCCAGCGAAATCAAAGTGGCTGACATGGTTGGCCAGCCGTGAGCGGATCAAACTGAGCGAAATCCGCGCCGACTCCTTCATCACATCCCCGAGCTGTCCGGTGAGCAGCAATTCGCCCTTGCCCGGCATACTGGTGGATTCAATGAAGAGGATATCTCCCCCCACCGGAGTCCAGGCGAGACCGGTAACAATCCCTGGAGCCTCACGTCCCAGTTTTTCTTCAAGGCGCACCTTGCGTCGACCAAGAATCTTCTGCAGATCCTCCGCCCCAACCTTTACCGGCAGATCGGTCCCGCTGACAATCTGTGCGGAAGAAACCCGGGCTATCTTCGCCAGCTGTTTCTGCAGACCCCGGACACCAGCCTCCCTCGTGTACTGATCAATGACGGCTGCAAGGGCTTCTTCACTCACCTGCAGCTGACTGTCATCCAGCCCGTGCTCTCTGAGCACCTTCGGCAGCAGGTGGTTGTGAGCAATAACCAGTTTCTCGCTCTCGGTGTACCCGGAGATAGAGATAACCTCCATCCGATCCAGCAGCGGTCTGGGGATATTGCTGACGGTGTTGGCCGTGGCGATAAAAAACACCTCCGAGAGATCAAACGGCAGATCGAGAAAATGGTCGGTAAAATTGTCGTTCTGCTCCGGATCAAGTACCTCCAGCAGTGCGCTGGCCGGGTCCCCCCAGGAGCCGAGCAATTTATCCACCTCATCAAGAACAAACACCGCATCCTTTTCTCCCGCCTTCTTCATCGCCGAGATAATCCGTCCCGGCAGAGCGCCAACATAGGTTCGGCGATGGCCACGGATCTCCGCTTCATCCCGTATTCCCCCAAGGCTGATCCGCTGATACTTCCGTCCGAGTGCTTTGGCGATACTGCGACCGAGGCTCGTCTTCCCGGTACCCGGGGGGCCTTCAAGGAGCAGGATAGTTCCACGCTTGCGGTTCGTGAGTTTCATTACTGCAAGGTGCTGAATTATGCGCTCCTTCACCTCCTTGAGACCCTCATGATCGGCGGCGAGAATTCCCCGAGCACGTTCCAGATCAATATCCCCTTCACTGCGTTTGTTCCACGGCAGGGCAAGAATAAGGTCGAGGTAATTGCGAATGGTGCCCTCCTCATGGCCGCCATTGTTCACCTCAAGCTTGCCGACCTCTTCCATTGCCGCCCCGCGTACTTCATCGGGCAGGTCAGCAGCCTCAAGCTGTTCGCGATAGTTCTTTTTTCGGCTGCCACCATCTTCCCCTTCATCCAGCTCTTTTTGAATCTCCCGCAGCTGCTCGCGGAGCATAGTCTTACGATATTTATCATTAGTGGACTGGTTGAAACGGCGGGCCATCTCAATCTGCAGTTTCACCGACTCCTTGTGACGCAGCAGATGATCGAGAAATTTAATCCCGCGGTCGTGCAGGGAGCGAGTCTCCAGCAGTTCCTGTTTTTCCCGGTACGTCACATTCATATAGGGCAGGGAGAAACCGATGAAGCTGTCGACACTTTCCTGATCTTCAAGCTTCTTAATAATTTTTGCTGAACCACTGAAGGTCTCGGCAAGCTCCCGGCCGGTCGACTGCAGATAAGCCAGCATCTCCTGTTGATCCTTCTCACTGAGGTCTTCCACGTCGGGGTCAAGGACATAATCGGCGCGCAGAAAACCAGCCACCTGCTCAATATTACGCAACGTCACCCGCTGCTGCACGCGGATGCGGGCAACCATTTTCTCGCCCTCCTGCAGAGCATCCACCATGAGCAGGACACCGGTTTTGTAAAGATTATCTGTAGTCGCTTTCCCGCCATCCTCACGGGCCCAGCCGGTCGCAAGAATCAGATCATTTCCAGTTTGCACCCAGCGTTGCACCATTTTGCCAACGGGCTGACCAAGAGAAATTTCAACCTTCGACCCGGGCAGGAGAATGGTGTCTTCCAGTGGTAAAAGAGGTAAATTAGTGTTGTGTTCCATATCTTTCTCCTTTCGATGTTGTACTATAAAAGACTTTTTGTCTCGAATAGAAGAAGGTAAGCAGCAGGACATGGCTGTCAATATATTACAAGAATCAGCTTCGCGAAATAAACGTATGGGAAAAGGATGAGACCACAGCTCCAGGTAAACGGACTGCGCTGGCAGGAACGCGGGCCCTACAGCTTCACGTTGAACGCTGGCGATGCCATCGGCATCCACGGGGAATCGGGAATTGGCAAAAGTTTTTTCCTGCGCGCCCTGTGTGATCTGGTGCCAACGGAGGGAGAGGTCCTCCTCAACGGAGTGCGGCGGGAGGATATTGCGGCACCGCAGTGGCGCAGGCGAATAGCCCTGCTGCCCACCGACTCACAGTGGTGGCATGAAACTCCGGCAGAGCACTTTGCCACACCGGAAAC
>JALNVI010000094.1 GCA_023231425.1 Desulforhopalus sp.
GAATTCTGCTTCGCCTTTTCCAGCGCCGCCTGATACTTCGGACGCAGCCAGTCAATCATCTCCGGCAGCGAGAACGTCAACGGCGAACAGCCGAGGGGCGTGGTGGAGCCGGGCCGATACACATTTTTATAGCGAAACTCCAGAGGATCCATCCCCATCTTCACCGCCAGTTCATCCACCATGCACTCACTGGCAAACAGCGCCTGGGGTGAGCCATAGGCACGGAAGGCCGTACCGTACGCGTGGTTGGTACAGACAAGCCTGCCGTATCCGCGAATATTGTCGATATTGTAGCCGGCACCAATAAAGCTGTTCCCTTTGAACAAGATCAGGTCGCCCCATTCAGAGTAGGCACCGTGGTCAAAGATATGCTGATACTCCATCGCCTTGATCATTCCATCTTTATCGGCACCCATCTTTATATCAACATGAGTCGGAGACCGTTTCCCTGTACAGGTAATGGTCTGCTTCATATCAAATTCAAGATAGCAGGGGCGACCGGTTGCCATGGTGGCCACACCGAGATAGCCTTCATTGGTCGGGCTCAGTTTATAGCCGAAGGTACTGCCCATATTGTTCTGAATAATGCGCATCTGATCCTGCTTCACCCCGAGTGCTTCGTAGAGCATGTCGATGTGCAGGAAGAGACAGATACTTTTTGACTGGATGGTGAGACGTCCCTCCTCGTCATAGTAGGAAAAGCCGACATCCGGCTCAAGCACCAGATGGGGCTGACGCGAAGTATAATAGTGCGCCTCTGCACTGAAGTCTGCTTCCTCCAGCAGCGGCGCGGTCTCCGCCCCTTTTACCAGGGGCAGCTCATAGTAAACATTGGGAACACCGGGATGAATCTCGATGGCGTCGCCTGCCATCGCCTCCTGCGCATTCATATAAGCGGGCAGCTCTTCCAGTTCCACCTTCACTTTGCCAGCAGCGGCCTTTGCGTGCTCTGCGGTATCAGCGCAGACGATGGCCATAACATCGCCATACATGAAGACCTTTTTATCGCAGATAATGGGGCGATCAAAGCCATCGCATTTATTGCCCGACATCATTGCCATGCCGTTGATACGGTTGGTCCCCTTAACATCCTTCGCCGTGAGAACCCGTTCAACCCCGGGCATCTTCAATGCTTCACTGGTATCAATGGAGAGAATATTGGCATGGGAGACTTCCGCCTGCACCAGTGCGAGCTGGAGGGTCTCCGCTGGCAGCTTCAGACCAAGGTCGGCACCAAAGTCCCAGCGGCCGGTTACCTTGGCCACCGCCGAGGGACGCGGAGCACAACTGCCGAGAAGACTCTCTCCGTCTTTGAACTCCCAGAGCAGATCCTGCACGGTGAGTTCTCCGCGCATAACCTTCGCTGCGGCCATAACGGCATCCACCAGTGGCTTGTAACCGGTGCAGCGGCAGGCATTTCGTTTCTTTTTAAACCACTCCCGCACCTCTTCCCGGGAGGGAGATACATTCTCGTCAAGCAGCGCTTTGGCTGAAACAATGAATCCCGGGGTACAGACCCCGCACTGTGCCCCGCCATATTTTATCCAGGCGGCCTGCAGGGGATGGAGATGTTCAGGATCGCCAATCCCCTCAATGGTGATAATATCGGCACCGTCGGCAACCGTTTTCATCTTGATCAGGCAGGAGCGTTTCACCTGACCGTCAAGGATAACGGAGCAGAGACCGCACTACCCCGCCCGGCATCCGACTTTTGTACCGGTCAGTCCGAGCTGGGAACGAATGACATCCACCAGACGATCTTCACCATCCACGATGATCATCTGTTTTAACCCATTGACTGTCAGTTCTTTTTTCTGATAAACACGTTGTCTCGTTTCATCTTTTTCTGGAGCCGGGCAGCTTTCATGGGTATCACACATAATCTGTTTTTCCTTTGAGTTTGAAGGGGTATCAGCGCCCCGGACAGGGCAACAATTGACAAGCAACAGACAAAGCGGTTTCTTATATATCTGCGACAAAGAAAGAAGTTCTCCGTGAGGAGTTAATCAGTTTTCGCAAAAAATTCAAGCGCTCCCGGGATGAGCCCGGCGGAGTATTCGTGAAAAACAGCGAGGATAAAACACGTTCTTATCCAAAGAAAGAAAGCAGGAACAGGAACAGAAAAGTGACGCAACGCGGAGGCACACGAACTCAACGACAGACAGGGAGAAAAAAAAACAGGGGTGACGCAACGGGCAGGACCTCCCGTGTCTGAAGGATTCAGACACGGGAGGAAAGGGAAAAAATCAGGACAACTCTTTAAGGCCGGCTTCCATGATACCAAGACCTTTTTGCAGGACATCATCTTCAATGGTCAGCGGCATCAACATGCGAATGACATCACCTTTGATCCCACAGTTGAGAATCAGGAGACCATGATTCCAGCAGTATGCCGTAAGAGCTTTAACCTTGTCGGGAGCCGGAGTTCCATCGGCATTCTGCAGGCTAAAGCCCCGCATGGCGCCAATACCGCGCATCTCTCCGACGATGGAGATCTCTTTGCACCATCTTTCAATGGTGGAGGTGAGTTTTTTGCCAAGCTCAACAGCCTGATCAAGCACATGCTCTTCCTCGTAGGCATCAAGTACCGCAAGGGCAGCGGCACAGGCCATCGGGTTGGCGCCATAAGTTCCGCCGAGACCGCCAGGCTGTACGGAATCCATGATCTCTGCACGACCAACAACCGCTGACAGCGGCATCCCGACAGCGATACTTTTGGCGGTAGTGATCAAATCCGGTTCCACACCCCAGTTTTCAATAGCGTACATTTTACCGGTGCGGCCATATCCACTCTGGATCTCATCAACCACAAAGACAATACCGTTCTCTTTACAGAAGGCATGCAGTTCTTTGAAGTAATTCTTATCTTTCGGAACAATAAAACCACCCTCACCCTGCACACCTTCAATGACCATACAGGCGACGCTCTCGGGATCAATCCCGGTGAGGAAGTAGTTTTTCAGTGCGTCCATGTCACCATAAGGTGCACGATACACCTCAGGGGCATAGGGACCGAAGTTCCATTTATAAGGCTTCACTTTGGCGGTCATGGCCATGGTCAGACTGGTACGTCCGTGATAGGCCCTGTCAAAAACAATAACTGCCGGCCGTTTTGTATAAGCACGGGCAATCTTTACCGCATTTTCCACGGCCTCAGCACCGGAGTTAATGAAAACGACTTTCTTCGCGAAATTTCCGGGAGTTACTTTGGTAAGCCGTTCGGCCAGTTCAATGGCATTGGCGTAGGGGCTGACCATGAAGCAGGTGTGGGTAAAATTTTCAGCCTGATCTTTCAACGCCGCAACAACTTTCGGATGGCTGTGCCCGAGGTTCATAACGCCAATACCACCAGCGAAATCGATAATTTCATTCCCCTCAACATCCGTGAGAATGGAACCTTTGGCTTTGGCAATAAACGCCTTGGTGCCACAGCTGTAGCCATTGGAAATGACCTTCTCGCGAACCGCCTCAATAGCCGCATTACTGGATGTATCCATTTTAAATCTCCATGTGAAATTATTCGTATCCCGGACTGTAAAAAAAACGCGGCCACGCTGATCTCCCGCGCAGGCAATCCCATCAACCTCTGCAGCGTTGCGAGTGCTCCCTGCGGGGAGAAGAGCGCGGCCAGTCTCATTCTCCAGGACTCCTTTTACCATACCGTGAGATGAATTTTCTCTGTAACTACATATTCTCTCGCGATTATATCTCTATCAGTAAATTGTCCGTCAAGTTAAAATCTTTTATATTTACTGCCAAACATCTGATACTCAATCTCTTCTAAAGTTACACCTTTTTTCCTGTTGTCGATAGACTGAACGATATAGAGAATAACACCAATGAGAACCCAGCCCCCGACGAGGGACCATTCGATTTCTGTCAGCGGTGAAGGTGAACCTAAAGGCAGATACAAATAAAGAAAAAAGAATGCAACACCTATCGCAAGAACCCCAACCAGCCTGCCTGCCTTCACTTTGAAAGGTCGTTCCAGTTCAGGTTCCTTCGAGCGCAGGATGAGAAAAGAACATGCCACCATGAAATACGCAACAACCGTCCCAAAGGCACTGGCATCAACAAACCACACGAGAGCCCCTTTGCCGAGAAGAGGCGAAGCTGCCGTAATAATTGCCACAAGAACAATCGCCGCCACGGGTGAATGATATTGGGGGTGCACCTTTGCAAAAACATCCGGAATCAATTTCGCGCGCCCCATGGAAAAGAGAACACGGGTCGCCCCGACAAGGAATCCATTCCAACTGGTTAAGATTCCGCACATGGCGGCAACAATCATAAGTTTACTGAAAATCGGATTGTGCATGACCCAGGCAAAAGCTTCAGCCACCGGAACATTGGTGAAACCTTCCCGCGTCGCTTCAGGTGCGGCCAATGCCACACTGAGAATCATCAGGATATACCAGGCCGCCGCCATACAGATGGAAAGGATAGGATCGTGGCAATTTTGTTTAACGGTAAATTCATCTCCTCAGCTGCCTGGGGAATAACGTCAAAACCAACAAACATTGCGGGAACCATCAGCAATACGGCAACAAATCCCTGCCCGTTGGTGAACACCGGGACCATATTGGCGACATCACCCTTCACCACACCGGCAACCAGAAATGCAACCCCGCCAAGGGCCATGGCAATGGTAGCCACAGTTTGGAAGATGGCGCTGCTTTTCGCTCCCTTGTAATTCACATATGCCAGCAGCAGAGCACCAAGAGAACCAATCAGGACAAAGGTGGTTGTCACGTCAAAGCCTGCCACCTTCCACAGAACAAAGCCCGCAGGGAGATGGTCACCAAAAAGGAACCCCAGTGCCGTAGCAAGGGCGGGGCCTTCCCAGGCCGCTACCCCGAGATATGCAAAAGCAATCATCCACCCGGTTATCATTGAAGCGTTGTACCCCATGGCACGATATGCAAAGACAACCTCCCCGCCGGCGAGTGGCAACGCCGGAGTAAGTTCGGCATAGGTCAATCCCACAAATATGCAGAGCACTGCCCCCACAGCAAAGGCCAGAATCGCCCCGAACACCCCGCTGTCGGTGACCCACTTCCCGGCCAGCATGATCCAGCCCCAGCCAATCATCGTCCCAAAGGCAAGGGCGAGAACATCTGTCATTCCGAGAGATCTTTTTAACTTGTGCCGCGTTCCTGTATTCGCCATGAAATCTCCTTATGGGTACCTTGAATAATCTTGTATTTCGTTCATATTCAAGGTCTCCTTATGTTTTTAACCACCTGAATTGATGGTTTTTTTTGCACATTTTAGCTCAATATATTTCAGAACAGACAGCTCAAGTGATTTCAGGGGACCTTGAAACAGCTTGTATTTCATTCCTTCGAGGGGCAGGAGAAAATTTACCGGAGACATAACGTTGTGACATCGAAGGTAAGCGCTTACCTCGACGTCTCGTTCCTCGCTTTGTCGGAGGATAAATTTTTTACTGTAACGAAGAAGATGGGCGATTATTCGATGTTCCCTTTATTCAGAGGAGTTCGATTCTTGTCCTGGTACAGCACCTCCCCACATACAGGGCTTCCGCCATGGGGATATTCTGAGACCTCCCGCGAGATTACCTTTGTTTTGCATTATTGTGATTGCAGCACATGGCGGGAACGTAAATCCCCACCTCCATCCATCTAATAACACGTTATTTATAACAATCATTCGGGCCTTTACAGCATCAGCATATCTGTATGTTCTGCACAGGAAAAGAGAAGAATTGACAGGGAAAGCATTTCTTCAAAACTCGCGCAATCTACAAAAACGTTGCAGAAAATGAAAGCAAAATTTCCTCTCCGACGGACTCCTCTGGAGGGTATTTTTTGCCAGCAGCGGGAAAGAGAGGAAGCAGGACTTCAGGGTGGCGCAGGGCGGCAATGTGCCGGGAAGAGTACAGGAAGGATTGTATCGGAACATCACGAGGTGCTGCGGGAGAAAATATCTTCCGCAGCACCTCGTGATGTTGAAAAAGAGATACATAAAACCAGCACAGCCGAGAATACAACCCACAGGGTCACAACTGCGACTTCGCACTCGCCGAAGGCCACAGCGACGGCACCACACAGCAGGAGTATTTGGCTTAGTTGAAAAAGGTGGAGAGAGTCATGACAATGACATGACGCCAGATGGAACCGGAGAGGAAACGGGCCTGTTTATTCTGCACATTAGGGGTTCCTTGAATACTCTTGTATTTCGTTCATATTCAAGGCACAGAAGAAAATTTATTAGAGCCCTGTTTGATATCGGAGTCTAACGTTTACCTCGACGTCTCGTTCCTCGCTTTGTCGGAGGATAAATTTTTGACTGTAACGAAGAAGGACATAATCACGCAGCAGATCAGGTAAAAGGGATGAAATACATACGCGCCCCTGCCACTGACCGATTTATTACGACTCCAATGGCCCCGGTCAATCCTCATCAGTTAGAGAAATTTCCATATCAATCATCTCTCTCGCTCTTTCCAGAGCACGTTGCTGGGTAATACCACCCATCGTAACATGTTGCGTCTTTTTTAACGGACTGGTGATATCGAAACTAAAGGCAGAACACTGGTTATCTTCAGCGGTTATGGAAATAACCCACCCTTTGTAAAGATCTGAAATTGCCTGGTTCATTTCAACCTCCTGTATATTGAGTAACAGCCGAAAATCAGCAGCTCAAAACCATCTTCTGGAGAAGGCTTTGGGCAGGTTAAAAATCTTTATTCTCAAATGCTTTTTGCCTTCCTTCGTGTTCCTTCGCGTTCTTCGCGGTAAAAAAATTGTCTTCCCGCCTTTTGCTTTTTCCTTTCTCTCTTTTTCCGTCCTTCCCGCTTTAATTTCAATGAACTCTTTGTTCTTAAATGTCTTTTTGTTCTCCACGGGTTTTTGAGAAATTACGTATACCGGCTTACCGTTCATCACAGGTGTGATTGATATCGGAGTATAGCGCTTACCTCCGAGGATAATTTTTTGACTGCAGCGAAGAAGATGGGCGAATATTCGATGTTCCAGTTGGCTATTTTTCCTCGACACGGTTCCTGCCCCGTTCCTTCGCTGTGTACAATGCATCATCAACCCTTTTAAGGAGACTTTGCACCCTATCCTTTGCTGTATACTCGACTACACCAAAGCTGCAGGTAATTGTTCCAACATCCGGAAATTCCGTTGTTGCAATTGCCACGCGCACTCTCTCGGCAATTAAACAGGTTGTTATTCTGTCTAATTGCGGTAAAAGGACAAGAAATTCTTCCCCGCCCCATCTGCCCGGGGTATCTATTTCGCGAAAGTTTTTTTTAAGTACGTCTGCCACTTTTTTCAGGACTTCATCTCCTGCAAGATGTCCGTATGTATCATTAACTTTTTTAAAGTGATCAATGTCCAGAAGTATGAGGGAAAAGGTCCCATCATACCTTTTTACCCGCTTTAATTCATATTCCAGGGCTTCATCTAATCTCATGCGGTTATTCATTTGTGTGAGGACATCAGTGCGCATGCTGGCATAGGCATTTTTAAGGGCAAACATCATCTGCTGGAAAGAAGAGGCAAGTAAAATTATTTCGTTATCTGTCCCTTTCACAGGAAGCAAATCATCGGAAAATTCATCAAACGCCTGCACCATTTTGTCAAGCCTCTGATCTCCAGCATCCCCTGTCTCCCTGCCGATTCCCTGAATGTGCTGCATGACATTGCGCAGCATGTAGACAGGGTTCAAGACAACCCGCACCAGAATCCCGTTCAGCACTATACCCATCAGTATCGCTATAGAAAAAATCAGGGTGACAAGGAGGATAATAATCTCCTGCGTTTCTCGTTCCAGCGACGCCAGGGAGTAATGGATGTTCCAGAAACCAACGTTTTCACCATAGGCTGTGATCGGGCTTGCAAAGTTTAAAACAGATTGATTGTTCCATTTTTGTTTTATTGAAGTAGATGCCACCCACAGCGCCGCAATTTGCTCACGTGAGAGGCTTTCTTGCGGATCTTTATCCGTAGAAACAAGGACCTCTCCATACTCGTCATATACTGTTATGGTCAGAATACTCTTTCTTTTCATGATCTCTGCCATGGTGTCCTTAATTGCCATGGTTTGAGATACAAAAATTTCATTCCCCAGTTGTTCACTGTAGTGTGAAGTCAGCTGCTCCAGGGAAAGCTCGATCTCCAGGACAGCGGCACTGCGCCGCCGGGTTTCGTAAACGGAAAGAGCTATCCCGAAGATGAGGGTGACAGTCATTAGCGTCAGTGAAATCGTGAGGCTTATTCTGCA
>JALNVI010000095.1 GCA_023231425.1 Desulforhopalus sp.
CGATGTCGAATATCTTGCTGAAGGCCAGACCAAAGTAGAAACCTTCACCTTTGATGTGGTCGACAGCAAGGGCGATACGGTCGAACGCACCGTTTCTGTCACCATCACCGGTACGGGCGATGCGCCAATCGCTGTCGCTGATACGAATATGACCACCGAAAATGCGGATGTCATCGGCAACGTGCTGATGAATGACACGGACTTGGATACGACGGATACGCATACGGTTTCCGCAGTGAATGGAGCTGCGGGTGATGTGGGTACAGGGGTAACTGGATCGAATGGCGGAACGTTTAATATTGCGACTGACGGATCGTACACCTTTGATCCGGGCAGCGCCTTCGACGATCTGGCGGCGGGTGAAACTCGCACGACGACGATCGACTACACGAATCTCGATAGTAACGGCGGCAGCGATACTGCGACATTGACGGTAACGGTCACCGGGACCAACGATGCCCCGGTGATCACCACCGTTTCTCACCATACTGTTGCTGAAAACACCACTCTGGTAACGTCACTGACCAGTACTGACGTTGATGCTGATGGCATCCCTGGAACATTCAGTATCAGCGGAGGTCCCGATGCGGCGTTGTTCCATATCGTGGACGGGAATTTAGAGTTTATATCGGCACCAGATTATGAGACTGATGCCCATAGTTATAGAGTTGAGATAACTGTTACTGACGGTTTAAACAGTACGACCAGGATCCTCATTATTAACCTGCGGGACGTCAATGATGTTCTGCCGACAATAGCTCTTTCACAATCGTTGACAGCAAAGAGAACAGAAGATATCACGACAGACTGGTACGTGTATAACGAAACATCCTACCTGTATGGCAAACCTTCAATGGAGGTGGTCAATGTTAATGAAGCTGAATCTTTCTATGTTCCAAGCTGGATGTTCTGGCATAGTGACACGAATGCCCGTATGAGACTTGAAGCGAGTCTTGTTGGTGGTAGTTCTCTGCCTTCCTGGTTATTTTTTGATTCGAGCAGAGGAAAGTTTCAGGGCGTTCCCCCTTTGGGAAGTGATGGTGTCATGGATATACAGATTGCCGCTTACTACCAGGATGGGAATGTCGTTTATGCTCAATTGACACTTCATATTTTACCACCACCAGTTGATGATAGTGCAATGTCACTGGAGTCATGCGGACTTTATCTGGCAGATTCAGTGATGTCCCGTGAAGTAATTATCAATGAACCTGCAGTGTTTGATCTTCCGGCGGGGCTTTTCAAACATTGCGATGCTGATACCCGGATAGCACTCAAGGCGACCCTGGCTGACGGCAGCCCGCTTCCAGAGTGGATCACTTTTGATGCATCCACCGGACGTTTTGTGGTAATTGCACTGGAGGGTGTCAGTGAAAATCTCGACATCAAAATTATTGCTACTGATCAGAATGGCAATGAGAGTGAGGCACACTTTTTGCTCCTCGTGAAAGATGTCGGGGACGTCGATACAGCAAATAAGGCGATTGAAAGTGAGAAACAGGCACCGGTCGTTTCCGATAATGTGGTATCCATGATGATGGGAAGGGCATCATTCTCTGAACAGCTGGCATCGCAAAGTCGTAAGATGTAAAAAACATATTAGCATTGAGACAATGGCTTTGTTCAAATTCAAAAGGCATGGAGAATAAATTGAAACCATTAAAAACAGTGGCGGTGATTCTGGTTACGTGCGGCTTGTTCACAGGATGTGCGGTGACAACGCCTGAAATGTCAAAGACCGATATCATGGCGAGGATCGCACTTGATCGTGATGCGATGTATAAAGATCAGGAGCTTGTTAATGCCCCGATAACCCTGGAAGAGGCTATGGCCCGGGCCATCAAGTACAATCTGGAGAATCGCATTAAGGTCATGGAAAATGCTCTTGCTCTCAAACAGACGAGCCTCCTCACCTATGATATGCTGCCGCAACTTGTTGCCGATGCCGGGTATGACAATCGAAGTAATGTCAATGGATCATCAAGCACCAATGTCACAACTGGTGAGCAGTCTCTTGCGCCGTCGACATCTCAGGACAAGGACAGTAATGACGCTAACTTGTCGCTGAGTTGGAACATTCTCGACTTTGGTGTGAGTTACTTCCAGGCCAAACAACAGGCGGATCGGGCTCATATCATGAAAGAGCGCCAACGCAAAGTGGTCAACCTTATCATCCAGCAGACCCGGCAGGCGTACTGGCTTGCTTTAGGTGCTCAGCAACTCGAGGGACGCTTTGGACCGCTGTTACTGGAGGTTGAGAAAGCTCTTGCGGATATTGACCGCATTGAACAGGAAAATCTTCGCCCCCGCCTTGCAACATTGACTTACAGAAAAACACTGCTGGAAATTATGAGGCAGCTGGAAGGGTTCCGGGATCAGCTTGCTCAGGCTAAACCTCGACTGGCAACCCTTATGAATTTGCCTCCAGGGCAGCCATACGTGCTCGCCAGCCCGACATCAATGATCATCCCTGAGGTGAATCTCTCCCTTGAGGCCATGGAAATCAGAGCCCTTACCATGCGTCCCGAACTTATAGAGGCAGATTATAACGAACGAATCAGCATCAATGAAACCCGTAAGACCATAGCCAGGATGCTGCCAGGAATTGAAATTACAGCCGGCGGCCATTATGACAGTAATAGTTATCTTGTCAACGACAGCTGGGTGGAAGGCGGGCTCCGGATGACATGGAACCTGATGAATTTGTTAAGCGGTCCCGCTCAGTACTCTATTGCTGAGAGCCAAACAAAGATTGTCACATACCAGCGGCTTGTCCTCAGCGCGGCTATCATGACACAGGTTCATGTGTCGCACCGTGATTTTTTCAGCCGTAAACGGCAATATGAGCTCTCTGAACAGCTCCAGGACATAGATGCAAAAATTTATAAACAGATTAAAAACCAGGCAAGAAGCGGTTCTCAAAATCATCTCAATGAGATAAAATCAGCATCAGCCTCCCTTATGGCGACGTATCAGAAGTCTCAGAGTTATGCCTCTCTGCAGAATGCTTACGAAGAGATCAAGGCGACCCTGGGGTATAACCCGCTGCCCGAAACCTTACCCGGGCAAGATATAAAAAGCTTATCAAAGGCCATTGGTGCCAGGCTTTACATTCCGCTGGACTCCGAGCCTCTTGTAACCCACGTGTCTCCAAAAGATTCACAGACCGACGGAGCGCTGTCAGCACAACCGGTGAAAAAGGAATAATGATGATGGATTCTCATCTCTTCCTGCGAAGAGCAGCTTCTGATTGTTTGTTTATTTTCGCTTTGGTATCCGCTGGCATCAATACGGCTGGCGCGCAGGAGCATGTCACCGACAGCCGTATCCGGGCTCAGCTGACCTCATATCAACAGACCATTCTCTCCGCCGAGGTTGCTGCCAACATCTCAAAGCTGACCCTGCGTGAGGGTGAACAGTTTCACAGAGGTCAGTTACTTGTGAAGTTCGATTGTGCGCTGCTGAATACCCAGTTGAACAAGGCGAAAGCTGCTGCAGAGGTAGCGCACCAGGGATTAAAAGTCAGCAAACGACTGGAGGAATTAAACTCGATCAGCGATATAGAGGTTGATCAGGCTGTTGCCGCAACTAAAGAGACAGAGGCAGAGTTGGAGGCAATGCGGGTTCAAGTTTCAAAATGTTCTCTTTCGGCACCCTATTCGGGCAGGATAGCCAAACTGCATGTGGACGAACACCAGTACGTGACCCCCGGGACTCCACTCATGGATATTGTCGATACGAGTCGTCTGGAAGTTCGTTTGATTGCGCCGTCAAACTGGCTTTCCTGGCTTCGTCAAGGCAGCACTTTTTCTCTCCAGATTGAAGAACTTGGAAAGACCTGCCAGGCGAAAGTCGTCAGGCTTGGTGCCCGAATTGATCCGGTAAGTCAGTCTCTGCCCATAATGGGGGAAATTGTGGGTGATCACGGGGATCTGCTTCCCGGGATGAGCGGCTGGGCAAGTTTTAACAGGGCGAAGGAATGACTCAAAACGCAGAGGCCTCCCAGGTAACGGGTCTCAATATCCTTGTTCAAATATCTCGACGTGTGAGAGAAGCGGCAACTCCCCAGGAGATCGGATTTATTGCTGTCAATGAGAGCAAACAGCTGCTTGTTTACCGTCAGGCTGCTCTCTGGATTCGCGGTAAAGGTGTTGTCAACGTCTCCGGTATTCCTGATCCTGACCGGACCTCTCCTTTTGTACTATGGCTGAACCAGTGCTGCAAAAAGTGGCAGGGGCTTGACGGTAACTGCTTCAAATCTCCGAAAGATCTTCCTGATGTACTTTCACATGCATGGATCGAATGGGCTCCTTTACATGCAGCTGTGATCCCGCTTAAAATTGGGGATGGGCAACAATTTGGTCTATTAATCTTTTTTAGAGAAGAGCCCTGGCATGAAAATGAGCAGGCGTTGATCAGTGAACTTTCTTCGATCTACGCCCATGGGTTTGCCCTGCATTACAGACAGAGCAGCTTATGGATGAGAGTGAAAAAGACAGTTCTCTCAACCAGCATAAAAACGCTGCTGATTGTTTTGCTTATAGCGGCTCTTTTTTATCCCGTGCGGATGTCTGTTCAGGCACCGGCAGAGGTTGTGCCAAAAGATCCTTTCGTTGTCCGATCGCCTCTTGATACAGTTATCGACAAATTTCATGTCAAACCGAACCAGCATGTTGAGAAGGGGCAACTGCTCTTTGAATTTGATCGCATAGGATTAGCGGCAAAACATGATATGGCGGCTAAATCCTATCAGGTTGCCAGTGAAGAATATCGACAGATTTCTACGATTGCCCTGGTAGACGATAAATCCAGAGCTGATATCGCTACTCGCCGAGGGAAAATGGAGGAGCAGGCCATGGAACTGGACTACTCCCTTGAATTACTGGAAAAGACAGAGGTCCGGGCGCCTCGACCGGGAATCGTCGTATTTGCCGAACAGAGTGACTGGATAGGCAAGAATGTTTCAGTCGGTGAACGGGTGCTGACCATCGCGAACCCGGAGCAGGTTGAAATGCTGATTCGACTCCCGGTCGCTGATGCAATTGGTTTTGTTCTTAACAACACGGTCAAACTGTATCTTTCTTCATCACCCCAGACCCCGCTTGACGGTACTCTGCGCTATGTCTCCTATACGCCGGAAATAACAGCTCTGGGAATTACCGCCTACCGGCTGAAAGCTGATTTTACCGATACATTGCACCTGCCCCGGATAGGGATGACTGGAACTGCCCGTATTTACGGAAAACAGGTTTCTCTCGGCTACTATCTTTTCCGTCGTCCTCTAACTGCTCTTCGGCAGCGACTTGGATGGTAGATATACTTCAACTCCCCCCGCTGCGCGAGGAACTCAGCCTCTTTCCGGCTCCAGGGGATAAAAATGGTACTCCGGCGTGGACTCTTCACGATCCTCCGGCTAATAAATTCTATCTCCTTGGATGGCCGGCCTTTGAGATTCTTTCACGCTGGCATCTGGGTACTGTCCAGAACATTGTCGTAGAAGTCAATCAGGAAACAACCCTGAAAATTTGCGAGCAGGATGTCCTTGGTGTAATCGCTTTTCTGGAGCGGAGTTTTTTACTCCAGACTGTAACACCGGAAGGCAATAAACGACTTGTAGCTGCCCATGCCGCCAATCGGCCGACGTGGGCGGCCTGGCTGCTGAAGAACTATCTTTTTATCCGTATCCCGGTGATTCGACCTGCACGTTTTCTCAACAAGATGGCGCCAATTGTTGCTTTCCTGTATACCAGATTCTTCTTTATCCTGGTAATGGTGGCTGCGTTGGCCGCAATGTATCTTATCTCCCGGCAGTGGGAAATATTTTCCCACTCTTTCACCGCATATCGCAGTCTGGAGGGGATCGTAATCGTTGGTTGTGCAATTCCCATGGCCAAAATTATCCATGAGTTTGGCCATGCTTTCACCGCGCACCGCTATGGCTGCCGTATCCCTACCATCGGCTTCGCCTTTGTAGTTCTCCTTCCCATGCTCTATACAGATACGAATGAAGCCTGGAAACTGACCTCTCATACCAAACGGCTGGCTATCGGGGTTGCAGGAATTGCAGCCGAGATGCTGCTGGCCCTGGCTGCCCTCTGGGTTTGGCTTTTGCTTGATGAAGGGCCGATGCGAAGTGTTGCCTTTATCCTGGCAACATCAACGTGGATTATGACCATTGGCCTCAATATCAGTCCCTTCATGCGCTTTGACGGATATTTTATACTTTCTGACCTTGTACAAATTCCCAATTTGCACCATCGTTCTGATGCCTTCGGCCGGTGGTGGCTGAGAGAATGGCTCTTCGGATTTGGTAACCCCCCACCAGAATCCGCCTCATTGCGACGCAGATCGTTTCTTGTACTGTTTGCTCTGATGACGTGGATATATCGGTTTGTTGTTTTTCTTGCTATCGCCGTGGTGGTGTACCACTATTTTTTCAAAGCACTCGGCATCTTTCTGTTCGTGGTGGAGATCAGTTTTTTTATTTTTCTGCCTATGTTTAAAGAAATCGCAGCATGGTGGGGGCTAAGAGACAAAATGCAAATTAATATGAACACCTTGAGAAGCCTGCTCATATTGGCCGGTATCATTTATGTTCTCGTTATTCCCTGGAAGAAAAGTTTTACTGCATCTGCGACCCTTTCAGCTTTGCGTGAACAACAGATAGCAGCCCCCTTTTCTTCAACAATAACTGGCGAATTTGCTAAAGACATGAAGAAGGTTCATGGTGGCGAAATACTTTTACAACTCTCTTCTCCCGAGATGGAGGAGCAGATCCGTCAGGTCAGTTCATCCTCTGAAATTTCCCGCTGGCAGGTTGACCAGCAGACTTTTGATGAAAGACTGCTGGTCATGGGCAATGTGCCACAACGGCGTTTTGAGGCTGATGTCGCTGAACTGGCCGGTTTAAATGAGGTCATGAGTCAACTCACAGTACGTGCCCCTTTTGACGGTATTGTTGTCTCGCGCAATGACGAACTTACAACAGGGCTGTGGCTGTCAAGAAAAGAACCTCTCTATGTAATTGCAGATACAAGCAGGAACCGGGTGGACGGGTATGTTAAAGAGCAGGATCTTGACAGGATCAGCGTTGGAGCGGCAGCACGTTTTATCCCTGACGCCCTGGACTTTGGTGTGTATGAATGCAAGGTTGCCGAAATTGATCGTGTCAATATTGCGACGATAGATGAACCTTTTCTGGCATCTACATACGGCGGTTCCATTCCCGCCCATAAAAATGAACATGAAGTCTTAACCCCTGACTCCCCAATCTTTCGTATTCGTATGGACAGTTGTTTGCCCGATAAAAGTCCAATGATGAAATTACGGGGCGTAGTCCATATTGAAGGGGAGAAACGGAGTAAATTCATTGAAATAGTTAAAAAATATTACGCGCTGGCTATACGCGAGATTGGTTTTTAAAGGAACATTTCACTCTGTGATCTCTTCCCTCCGTGCCGACAAACAATTATGGGTTCCTTGAAACAGTTTGTATTCCGTTTATATTCGAAAGACTGGTTATTCAAGGTCTCCTTATCTCCACAGCAGAAGACCTGCCAGTGTATTCCCGTGAATTGAATCCTCGGCTGTCTGTATGGTCACAGACATCGAGACTCCAGGTGGTTGAAGTGTGTTCTTAAATTGGCAGGCTAAATTCAAGTAATAAGTGCAACACGTTTGCCAGTGAAGACTTCCAGCGGGGTTAGCCCTTTTAAGACCTTTCCTGGTGTCAAATTCAACAACAGAACTCCGTTGTCTCTTTCCTCTTGAGAAAGAGTCGGCATATTAAATTTTTTGGGCCAGAGTCTCCTGAGTTTGCCATTAGTATTTTCAATTGTTCCTCTCTGCCAGCCTGCTATGGTTTTGCAAAAAAGACATCGATGGAATGGCGTTTATTGATTTTGGCGTGAGCCGTAAATTCGCTGCCATTATCCAGAGTTAATGTCTCCTTACGGCCTGTAATTGTGTCGAAAAGTCCATTTGTAACTGAGGCGGCCTCATCC
>JALNVI010000096.1 GCA_023231425.1 Desulforhopalus sp.
ATGGAGTTGTATCCGCAGCTCGTGAGTTGAGTGAGAGAAAGGAGAAGAAGCGTAATGACGGATATTCTTCGAACTGTTTGAAAAGACATGTTGATCCCTGTTGAGGTTTTGTTTTATTTCGTAAGTTGAACAAGTACTTCCATATATTCTGCCGCATCAAGTGACCCCTCACATGGTGCTCTTGGGCAAGTTTTTTGTCTTTTGCCCCCAGCACACCACGAGAAGTGATTCAATCTTCGGTGGATGGGCATGTCGGTGAGGTTGAATGCAGCGGTTGAAGAATGCGTCCCGGGAGGCATTGACTGCGTTGTTGATCCGTGTAGCGTTTATCAGGGTAACAACTTTGTGGGGGGCGGGCAGTGCGCCTGGAAAGGTCATGGTTTCTCTCAGATAAAACGGGAATCAGAACGTTTTGCGGCTACATCGTCCGCCGAGCTTTTCATCCAGCAGTTGCGGGGATCAATGACCCTGTCAAATCTTTCTCTCCACGATTTTACGTCAAGCAGCGGGGTGCCGTCAAGAATATCAACGCCATTCCCTTTGCTGGTGTTTTTCTTTACAGAAACAAGTCGAATGATGGAAAGTCCGATATGAGTCGACCACAGCGGAGAGCGGGTGGAAAAAACGCCGTGCTTTACCGTCTCCATGAAAGGGATGACGCTCATTTGGGTGCGAGGGGCTTTGTGAAAAAGGGAGAGCAGATCGCTGTGGTTGAAACCGGCGAGGTCGGTGAGACCGTCGGCGAATTCTGCCAGGAGTTCCACGCTGCTTTCCGTTCCTTCGTCTCCTTTTGGTCGAATGGGCATGTTTCTCAGGCTGGTCCAGGGGGCGTGGATGGTGCCGATGGACCGAATGTTCATGAGGAATTCCTTAAATTGAATTTGGAGTGAGATGAAAGAATATTTGGAGAATATCGTGCTGTTTAATCCTGGTCAAATTATTTCCTGACGGAAAGATCGGCGGAAATATGGTAATAAGGGCATTTCCCATGCAATGTGACTGAATTAATCCAATTGAGGATTTCTCCATGAAAAAAATAAGTGCGCTGCGCGATCCACGATTGCACACTGTCGTTTTTCTCTCTCTTCTCTGCCTGGCCTTCTGTTACCTCTACTTTTTCGTGGTGTATAACCGTGCCACGGTGGAACTGAATCTTGACCTGCACGATGTCCCGAAGGGCAGTCGAGTACACGTTTTTTTTGCCTCGGGGGGGCAGGGATGGTCAGCGCTGCGTTCTGTTACGCTTCTCGCCAGACCAGGGCGTGTCGTTTACAGTTTCCCTCTGGCCCGCATCAGGCAGTTGACACGGTTGCGTATCGAACGGTTGCGTATCGATACCCATGATTACCCGGGACATGCAGAGCTGTTCAGCTTCAGAATGATTCAACCTGGCTATGCGCCGCTTGAGCTGAATGCGGCTGAACTTTTAACCCGTCTCCATCCCCTTGCCGGGACGCAGATTGAACGGCAGGGGAATGCTGTGCTGGTGCGTTCTTCTGGCAGCGATCCGCAGCTTGAAATTTCCCCACAGCAGATTTTTGTTGCCCATGACTGGGGAGTGTTGCTGCCGCGCTTTATGGTGATCTGCTGCGGGGTGCTGTTGATCTGGTTCGGGGGGAGACGGCTGGTGCCGGGAGTGGCCTTTGTCCCAATGCTGATTTTCGGCGTCTGGTGCCTTGTCCTGCTCATGGCACTGCAGAGCCAGAACAATGCCCATCCGGATGAGTATGTCCATCTGGCGGCGCAAAAATATTATGAGAACCACTGGTTGCCACCAGCGGTGGACAATCCTGAAATCGCCAATACTTTCAGCGTATATGGTAACTCAAGGCTTTCGAGCAAAGAAATTTATTATCTGTTTGCGGGTAAGTTCACGCAGGCAACTTCCTTCCTTCAGCTGCCGCACCCTCTTGACAGACGGGCTTTTCAGCTTTTTCTTCTCAGCCTTCTTCTGCTTGGCACCATGCGCAGCACCGTTGCCCGGTTGACTGCCCTGCCCCTGCTGCTGACCTCACAGAGCTGGTATCTCTTCAGCTACTGTAACTCTGATGCTTTTTCGCTTTTCATGGCCTGGCTGGTGGGATGGCAGGTGGTGGAGAAGGAAAGTGTGCTGCAGCGGATTCTCTATGACGACAGATGGCGGATTCTCGGGGTGGTGCTGGCAGGCATCGGCGCCGGGATGCTGTTTATGATTAAAGAGAACTATCTCCCCTTTACAGTGCTGGCCTGTCTGCTTCTCCTGCTGCAGCTCTATCTTGGACAGAGGGCGAAGGAGTTCAAGTGGCGGGCGTTGAGGCGGCTGGTGGCGATTGGTCTGATTGGTGCGGCATTTTTCGGTTTGCGGATCGGGCTTGATAACTACATCAACGACGGACAACTGGCCGAGAAGCAGCTCGCCATGCAGCGAAAATATGCCCAGCCTGCCTGGCATCCTGATACACCTCCCGAGGAGCGCGTGGGCTCTCTCGGCTTGAGAGCGAGGGGGGTAAGCTGGAAGCAGGCGCTGTGTGACAAGTTTTGGCTTGAGAAGAGCTTTCGCAGCGGTTTTGGGGAGTTCGGGTACTCCAATATTTCCGGGCCGGTGGCGTGGTATAATCTTGTCCGCTTGTGTGCTGGATCCTTTTTCTTTTTTTTCTTTCTCTATTATTTTTACCACGCCAACCTCGCCGAAAAGATTACGGCGCTGGGGGTTGTTGTCTTTAGTACAGCACTGGTTGTGGTCTCCTTTATCCACTCCTGGACGATGGATTTTCAACCCCAGGGGCGCTATCTTTTCCCCCTTTTGTCGATGTTTGCGCTACTCTGTGGACTGCAGGGGAGAGTCCTGACACGGCGGCTGGTACTGGTACCGATGGCAGCGCTGTTTGTGCTCGGAGTGTGGTTCTTTGTCTTTGTCGGGTTGAGCGGAATTGCGAAGGCATGAGGGTTCCTTGAAACAGCTTGTATTTCATTCATGTTCGAGGGACATGAGGAAATTTATCGAAGGTATAACTTTGATATCGGAGTATAGCACTTCCCTCGACGTCTCGTTCCTCGCTTTGTCGGGGGATAAAGTTTTGACTGCAACGAAGAATATGGGCGATTATTCAAGGTACACATGAGATGCCGCAGGGTCCTTTTCCCCCCCGTTTTACTGGTATTTGCGGCCGGAGACCTCAAGCCAGCCATGGGGATGGCCCGGAGTATCGGAGGTGTGGGTCCAGTGCACGACTCCGCCCTTGTCGTTCCAGATATACTCTCCGGAGAAGCTGATCAGATCGCCTGTTTTCAGCCCTTTGATCTTCGGAGCAAGGTCAATGTTATGGGCAATTTTTACCGTTTTTGCCGCACCGTTGACAGTGATGAGAAATTGCTGGTGGCGCGGGGGATGGGTATCATCCCGCAGCAGTTTCACAACCTGGCCTTCGCCTGTCACCTGGACATGGTCGGCGCGGTTGAGGATCGCGTCGCCAATGGAGAGTGGTGCACTGGTCAGTTGCGGTGCGGGCTGGATCCGTTCTGAGCGAATCTGCGGTGCGTGTTCGGTTGGTTCATTCTGAAACCGTTCTACGGCAAACAGAGCAAGAGCGATGAGCAGAACGATGAGCGGACGGGAGAATCTGGAGAAATTCATGGCAGTTTTCCGGGAAATTTGTGGGGGGGTGAACAGCGTGTGAAATCAGCCTGGCGCGACACTGAATTGCACGTCGTGTTGAAAAATTTTCATCCGTACAGCTCTTTGAATTAGCGCCTGGAAGGTGTAATATCAAAAATCGGTGTATTATTCAAGGAACCCTTCCTCTGGAACAGAACCATGCCCTTCGTCCCCGTTGTTGGAAAATCGATTAAGAAGCAGCTTGAGGAGCGAGAGCTTATCTGCCTTTCACCTCTTGCCACATTAAATTGTAACAGTACCGGCAGGCGCAAACCCGAATCTGAGGTGGAGGAGGATATTCGTCTGCCGTTCCAGCGTGATCGCGACCGCATTATTCACAGCAAAACCTTCCGCCGTCTCAAGCACAAAACCCAGGTTTTTCTTGCCCCGACCGGCGATCACTACCGCACCCGGCTCACTCATGTCCTCGAGGTCTCGCAGATCGCCCGCACGATCAGCGCCGCTCTCTGTCTCAATGATGGCCTCACTGAGGCCATTGCCCTCGGCCATGACCTTGGGCATACCCCCTTCGGTCACGCTGGAGAGACTGCCCTCAACGAACTGCATCCCGGCGGCTTTCGCCATTATGTGCACAGTCTGCGGGTCGTCGATTTCCTGGAAAATGACGGTCGCGGGTTGAATCTTACCCACGAGGTGCGCAATGGTATTATCTGCCATTCCAAGGGGCGGGGAGCCATTATCCCGGCACAGCGTTCCCGGCTGGCGCGCACACTCGAAGGGCAGGTGGTGCGCCTCGGCGATATTATTGGCTATCTCAATCATGATATGGATGATGCCCTGCGGGCGGGAATACTCCGGGAGAGTGACCTGCCGGCAAGTATCGTCAAGGTGGTTGGCGCCAATCATTCAAAGCGTATCGGAGCGATGGTCCGTGATATTATCGTTGAAACCCTTACCACCAATGATGGAGATCTGCACATCAGTGACGAGATGCTTGTTGCCCTTGACGAACTGCGAACCTTCCTCTTTGACCGGGTCTATACTTATCCGGCCGTGCATCGCGAATTCATCAAGGCCAGGCGAATCATCCGTGACCTCTACGACTGGTTTCTCGAGAACGGTCTTGTCCAGCTTACTGAACGGGGACTGCGGCCGGTGGACGGTTGTGAACACTGGGAAAGTGAGAAGGTGGCACACCGTAAGGTGTGCGATTATATCGCCGGAATGACTGACCGTTACGCCCTCTCCATTTATCGGCATATTTTTATTCCGGAGCCGTGGAACGTGCGGTGAGTCTCACTCTGCGGCGCTGCTTGCAAAGTACTGTTTTCAATGTATATTCACAGGCCTGCTATTTTACCCCTGCAGAAAATATTGTATTTAAACTCCGCCGATGCCTGGCATTTATGGGAACCCTGGAGATTTGATAAAAATCTCTTCTCCAGGGGGCCTCTTATTTCAAACTGGACACAATTTCTACGATGACAGAGCAACAGAATCTCCTCAGTAAAGGGTATGAATTTAAGGAAGTGGAAGAAAAATGGCTCGACCGCTGGCTGACGTCAGGAGCCTTTTCGGCAAAAATGGAGGCAGGAAAGGAGAGCTTTTCCGTGGTAATTCCGCCGCCAAATGTCACCGGAGTTCTCCATGTGGGCCATGCCCTGAACAATACGCTGCAGGATATACTGGTGCGGTATCACCGCATGTGTGGTGACAATACCCTGTGGGTTCCTGGCACGGACCATGCGGGTATCGCCACCCAGAACGTGTTGGAGAGGCAGCTTGCCACCGAGGGAAAAACCCGGGATGATCTTGGCCGTGACGCCTTTATCAAAAGGGTGTGGGAATGGCGTGAAGAGAAGGGTGGGACCATTATCAATCAGCTCAAACGGCTGGGGGCCTCCTGTGACTGGGACCGTGAGCGTTTTACCATGGATGAGGGGCTGTCGAAAGCAGTACGCGAGGTTTTTGTGCGCCTTTATGAAGAGGGTCTTATTTATAAAGGCGACTATATCGTTAACTGGTGCCCCCGGTGTCATACTGCGCTGGCCGATGATGAAGTGGAGCATGAGGATGAACACGGGAAGCTTTATCATATACGCTATCCCTACGCCGACGGTTCCGGTTCAGTGGTTATCGCTACCACCCGTCCGGAAACCATCCCTGGAGATATGGCGGTAGCGGTACATCCCGACGATGAGCGCTATGCCCACCTTGGTGATATTGGCATTAAACTGCCGTTGACCGACAGAGTGCTGCCGGTGGTATTTGACCATCACGTTGACCGTGAGTTCGGAACGGGAGCACTGAAGGTTACTCCGTCCCATGACCGTAACGACTATGAGATCGGCCTGAGTCATGATTTGCCGCGGCTGAAGATTATGGACGATTACGGCAAGATGAATGAGAACGCCGGAAAGTATGCCGGAATGGATCGTTTTGATTGTCGTAAAGCTATTGTGGAAGATCTTGAGAAGGAGGGCTTCCTCGTTAAAATAGAGGATTATGACCACGCCGTCGGGCACTGCTACCGATGTAAGACTGTCATTGAGCCGATCACCTCGCTGCAGTGGTTTGTTTCGGTGAAACCGCTTGCCGCCGCAGCGGTGAAGGCTGTGCGTGAAGAGCGGATCAATATCTATCCGAAAAACTGGTACAACACCTTCTATTCGTGGATGGATAATATCCGTGACTGGTGCATTTCCCGACAGATCTGGTGGGGACACCAGATCCCGGCGTGGACCTGCGACAAGTGCGGTGAGATTATCGTTGCCACTGAAGATCCGACCAGCTGCCCAAAATGCGGGGCAACCGAACTCACCCGGGAGCAGGATGTGCTTGATACCTGGTTTTCTTCGGCTCTCTGGCCTTTCTCAACACTGGGCTGGCCGGAGCAGACAAAGGAGCTGGAGACTTTTTATCCAACCTCAATCCTTATTACAAGTTTTGATATTCTCTTCTTCTGGGTGGCGCGGATGATGATGATGGGGCTGCATTTCATGGATGAAGTGCCATTTCATGACGTCTATCTCCACGCCCTTGTGCGGGACAAGTTTGGCAAAAAAATGTCGAAATCCACCGGCAACGTCATTGATCCGCTGGTTGTTATGGACGAATACGGCACCGATGCCATGCGTTTTACCCTCACTGCCTTCGCTGCGCAGGGACGGGAGATTAAACTGGATGAGGAACGTATTGAGGGGTATCGACATTTTATTAACAAGATCTGGAATGCTGCCCGTTTCGCTCTGATGCATGTCAGCGACTGCGGTCCGGAGGTGAAGGACGTCCTTGCCGAGCCAGAAAAGCTCCCACTGGTTCACCAGTGGATACTCAGCCGGGCCAATGAAACTGTACGACAGGTCCGTCTGGCGCTGGATGAGTATCGTTTCAACGATGTAGCCAGCCTCAATTACCAGTTTATCTGGAAGGAGTTTTGCGACTGGTATCTGGAGTGGATCAAGGCTGATCTCTTCAGTAAAGATGAAACGGCCAGGAAGCAGGCGCGTGGTGTGTTGCTGGAGGTTCTGGAAACGGTGCTCAAGTTGATGCACCCGATTACCCCATACGTTACCGAAGAAATATGGTCGGTATTGCCCGGGGAACGCGGGCTGCTGACTCTTGCTGATTTCCCGGTGGTTCAGGATGTGCGTAAAAACGACGCCGCCGTTGTCGAGATGGAGACCCTGATGGGGGTTATCACCGGGATTCGCAATATCCGCAGTGAAGCGGATGTGCATCCCTCGATGAAGATTAATGTGATTATTCACTGCCCGGCGGAAGCAACAACGGTCTTTATTCAGAAGTACGAACTGGCAATCAGCGATATGACCCGCCTTGCCAGTCTGAAGGTGGAGACCGGCGGTGAAAAACCGACTGATGCAGCAACTTATATTTTGGGTGAGATTGAGATCTTTGTGCCGCTCAAAGGGTTAGTTGATGTGGAAGCGGAACTTGCCAAACTGACAAGGGAACACAAGAAGATCGATGGTAAAATGAAGCAGATTTCTGGCAAGCTTGGCAACGAGAAATTTCTTGCGAATGCCCCTGTAGATGTGGTGGAAAAGGTGCAGGGAGAGAAGGCAGAACTGGAGGCAACGCTGGCAAAAATAATTGAGGCGGAGGAGCGCTTTCGCAACATGCCATAAGGGTCGCTTTTAACAGCTTGTATTCCGTTCATATTCGAGGCACAGGAGGGGCATAACTTTGATATCGGAGTATAGCGCTTATCTCCGATGATAAATTTTTTTCTGTAACGAAGAATATGGACGAAAGACTGGTTATTCAAGGTCCCCAAAAAAGTGTCGTATGGCGGGAGGCGATTACAGGTTATGACCGCCAGAGTTCCAGAGGAAAAACTTATCAAATTTACTTGAAAA
>JALNVI010000097.1 GCA_023231425.1 Desulforhopalus sp.
AATATGAATCATATAAACATGGATGATAAGTCCGTTGTCGTAATCCTGGGCATGCATCGCAGTGGTACCAGTGTTCTTGCGCGCTGTATGAAGGTCTTCGGATTTTCGCTCGGTAACAAGCTGCTGCCTGCACAGGCAGATAATCCCAAAGGATTTTTTGAAGATGAGGAGATTGTAAATCTCAACAAGGAGATGCTTGCCTCCCTTGGTTCCAGCTGGGAGAAGATTAGTATTATTCATGAAGAGGAAGTGCGATCACTGTATGGTACAGAGTTCTTTTCATGCGCTGTACAACTGATAGAAAAACGTCTGCAGTCTTTTCCCCATTTTGCTGTTAAGGACCCTCGCTTCGTCCTTTTGCTGCCATTTTGGAAAAAGGTGTTCGCGAGTTGTAATATTCCCGTAAAATATGTCATCCCCGTGCGTAACCCGATCAGTGTCGCCGCGTCGCTGAAGAAACGTAATGGCATGGAGCTCGGACAGGGAATTCAGCTCTGGCTGGCGTATGTCCTTGCCAGCTTTCGTTACTCCGACGGAGAGACCCGAGTTGTTGTTGATTATGATATGCTTCTGGAAAATTCGTCAAAAGAGATCTCCCGAATTTCTTCTGCTCTGCATCTCCCTCTGGATGGGGAAAAACTGCATTGTTTTCAAGAGGAATTTCTTGATCATAATCTTCGGCACACAGCCGTGGATCTGCAATCTCTTCGCGGGCATCTGGAATGTCCAGAAATGGCTGGTGATCTCTATCAACTGCTGTTGAAGGTGAGTGCAGATGAACTGATTCTTGAATCTCCAGAGGTGAAAAATAGAATTACTGCATTGATAAAAGAGTTTATGTGGCAGGAAATTTATCACCGACTTGCTGAGAACCAGACAACTCGAGATGCTCTCCAATTGGTGCAGGGAAAAAATAAAAATTTAGAATTGTCACTTGAAGCTGCTGTAACCGAAAAAGAAGCCCTGGAGAAAAAAAATAGTGCCTTAATGGAACAGATTGACATTGCACATGAACAGATTGACACTGCACATGAACAGATTGGAATTTTGCGTAAACAAGTTGAAATGGTTTCCCTGGAGAGAGACAGGATTACAGGTGAATTAGAACGGGCGACCCAGAGATACAAGATAATTGAAGGAAGCACAATTTGGACGATGACGTCACCTGTTCGTAAAATTATGGACAGGCTGAAAAAAAAAGTGGATTGATATAATGTCAGGTTGGCAGGATCAGGACAGACAGGAACCTTGAAGAAGTGAGCTGGCTGTCTTGTCCCATTATCAATTGGTTGTGTTTTTGCAAAATTTCGATACAATTCCGCATGTTATGCTGCTGTTATTGTCAAAGCGAAAACGGTTTATATACCAACATGGAATAATACAAATTCTCCATATTCCCGATGGAAAATTTCTGAAATTTACGATAGACCTTTTCCTGAATTATTTCTTGGTCCTGAATCATCTCTGACAGGCAGCCTGAAACAAGAGGGCAACGTAGCTGCCGGGTTGGATTAATCAGGAGTTTTCTGTCAGACCATAAATTGTGATCGAGGTGGTAACCCTTGTTTTTCAGAGTCTTCAACGCTTTATTCTCGATCTTCCACCTGGCGTGAGCCCCCTGCATAAAAGGAAAGACATTTTCCTCCGTGATCGTCAAATCGCTAATCGAGGCGAATGCTGCATCTTCCCGTCTTGCTGTTCTCTTCCCCGTACTCAACAAAGGTCCCTTTTTTATCCTGATGTGATTTATTGAGGGACACATTGTAAACGACATGAAAACAAGGGGCTGAATGGGGTTTATCCTGTTTAGTTCCCGTAAGGTCCATGACCTCTCCCCTGGCAACGGAATTGTCCACGTACTGGAAAACGGAACTGGATGGTTTCCGGTGGCAGGACAATGACTATGGTGAACAACAGTCACGTTGACCGTCTGAAGATCATACTTGACCTTCAGACGGCTATTCCTTGTTGGCAGGCCGTTGAACTATCGGAAATTCAAGGGAAATGACCTGTGCTGTCGAAATTGAAGAGGCAGCAGTCTTTCATAAAGACAAATTTCTCCAAAACTTTGCCGCGTGGCGATTGTTGGTGGACCCCATCGAGAATCCCCTGCATCAAGGTCTCATAGGAAAGACTGCCTATGCCATCTCTGATCATGAGATGGGGCTGCTATATCTCTGCTATGTCTTCATTTATCAAAAACGAGTAACGGGGATTCTTTATCGAAAACATGGCAAAGCCAGCCATAGGTGAATCGACAAGAGTGTTAGTAAATCTGGTCACAAATCCCTGTAAAGTCGGTGGCCATGGAGGTTTTACGAAAATTCCTTTAACAAATTACGCTGGTGCAGTGTTTCTGCGGTGCCTGGGAACTGCTGTTTGCAAGAGATATTTGTATCACCTTACTGCGAGTGAGGAGCAAAAAGGATCGCACTCGCGGGTAGTGGTGCGCTCATTTTTACTTCATGGAGGGCCTTGGAGAGGATTTTGGAGTTGTTTTTGTCATCTTCATTCAGGCAGTGGCAGAAGCGGTTGAGTTTCAGCCCGTAGAGCTTTTCAAGTTTGTCGATGATCTGTGGGCTTCGGGTTGTAAAACGTGAGGCGTGGACAAGGGACTGGTAAACGTCATTCTCCGCCGTTGTTTGTGGTTTCGCGCGAAAGGTGTCGAGCTGGTCGAGATGCATCAGGCAGGGGTGCAGCTGCATGATGTTGTTGCGAAACCAGAAGATCTTGGCTGCCGTGGTGTCGTCGGTACAGATAGCATCAAACCAACCATCAGCCTTTGTGGAGACCTCACTGAAGGCATGATTCCCGGCGACGGCAAAAGAGTGGATTTCTCCCAGATCTTCAAGATGGCGTACGAGGCGGAGAAGCGGATTTTCTTTCCTTGGGTGATCGGCAAAGATGAGCAGAAGCCGCAATCGGTCAACCTGGGGAGGGATGTATGACACAGTGAAGGGCTGCGGCCAGTGGCTGGCGTTCAAGGAGACTCGTGGAGGGAACGCAAGGGTGTAATCATCTTTATTGAGAGTGAGGCCTGGATTGTAGGCGGGGTCATGATACCAGACATCTGTCCACTGTTTCTTCAGCAGAGATATTTCATTCCAAAAACGGCGTTTCTTTTCAGGCGTGTCTTCGTGACCACGGGTGACGGATTCGTGGTGGTAGAGTTTTGCCGAGGGGGTGTAAACATTTCGCAGACCGTGTTGTCTAAGCTTGAGGCAGAAGTCCACATCATTATAGCCGACAGCAAAGTCCTCCTCGTTGAGACCGCCGACGATGTTGTAGTTTTCTTTACGGACAGCGAGGCAGGCTCCGGTAACTGAGCTGCAGGTGTGGTGGAGACGGGGAAGGTCGAACCAGATTATCCCCTCTTCCGGGACTCCCGCACAGACGTGGGCTGCACATCCGCCCATGCCAAGAACTACGCCGGCGTGCTGGCGCGTGTGGTTGGAGTAGAGCAGGCAGGCCCCGACGGCGCCAACTCCGGGCTGCATGGCAAGAGTTGCCATCTCAGTGAGCCAGCTCGGAGCAATAACTTCTGTGTCATTGTTGAGCAGCAGCAGAACCTCTCCCTTTGCCTCGGCGGCAGCACGGTTATTGAGGCGCGAGTAGTTGAAAGGGGCATTGTCGCGTAACAGGCGGATATTTTCCCGTTGTGCGAATTCTTCAAAAAGGGAGAGGGCGTCGGGGGCGTCTGAGCCGTTATCCACGAGGATAATTTCCCAGGCGGGGTAATCGGTTTTTTCGATGATGCTGTTGATGCAGGTTCGCACCAGTTCCGCGGCGTTACGGGTGGGGATTATGATGGAGACCAGCGGCGGTTCGAGGGGCTGAGAGAATTGGGCAAGGTGCATGTCCCCGGCTGCGGAATGGAGACCGATCTGGCAGGGAATGCCACGTCTTCGCAGGGATTCGTTACGGGCCTTTTGCGAAGCGCGGATAGCGTAGGGTTTTGCCTCGATGTCTCCGGCTGTGCTGCCGGGGATGATGCGCCAGTGATAGAGGATTCGCGGGATGTGGACGACAGCACTTTCAGGAATAAGCTCTGCCACGCGGAGGGCGATATCGTAGTCCTGGGAACCTTCGAAACCAGGGCGGAAACCGCCGATCCTGTGCAGCAGGTCTGTTCGATAGACGCCGAAGTGAGAGATCATATTGTGTCCGAGGAGCAGCAGCCAGGGGTCGTAGTCGCTTTTGAGATAGGGGTCGATACGGTGGCCATCGGGGGATATTTTGTCCTCATCAGAATAGAGAATACCCGCATCGGGATGCTCCTGCAGGGTTGCAACAACATGGAAAAGGGCCTCTTCGGTGATGAGGTCGTCGTGATCAAGCAGGGCGACGTACTCACCGGTGGCCAGTTCCAGTGCGGAGTTTGAGCTGTGGGAGATGTGGCCATTTTCTTTGCGGAAGACCACTTTGATTCGGGGATCTTCGTCGGCATAGTGCTGGAGCAGGGCACGTACTTCCGGGTTGGGGGAGGCGTCGTCGGCTATGCAGAATTCCCAGTTGGTGTAGAGCTGTCGGCGGACGGATTCTATCGCCTCGGTGAGCAGGTTGAGAGGCGGATTGTAAACCGGCATGACTACCGAGATGAGGGGAGTATGTGTGAATTCGGCAATATGGCGGTGCATCGCCTCCCGGTCGGGATTGATCAGGGAAAAATAGATATCGCACCAGTCTTCATAGTGGCTGGTGGGGCGGTTATTAATTCCTGAGGCGCAGCTGTCGCGCCCCTCATGGCGGCCGATGAGGAAAAAGTGATGGAAGGGTTCAAGGCCGGTTCCCATAATATCCGGGTAGCGCAGCCGATAGCGTAAGGTGTTGAAATTCGGCCCGGGGTTCCGGGACATTTTTTCTCCCCAGAGGACAAAGTGCAGGTAGGGGTCGAAGTCGTTTTTGGTAATGTCCTCATATGTATTGCGATACCAGGCGGCATCAAACCACTGGTTGGGACAGACGTCCTCCTGAATGTGCATTACATAGTGACCAAGAGGGGGAACGCCCAGCTTTTTCCATGCGTCAGCTTCGGGGTAGTGCTGGCAATACCACTCGGAGTCAAAGAATTCATTGGGCTCAGTTTTCTCACTGAATGCAGTAACAAGGTAATGCTGAAAGGGATGAATACGGTCCTGCGGATTAAGGAATTGACTGCGGTACCATTCCACGTCAAACCATGGGTTGGGCTGAAGCTGTGCCATTGCTGGCTGCTGAAGAAAATGAAGGAAGGGGTTAGAGAGATCGTGGCCAGTAAGATGGTAGTGTTCACGGTACCATGTGCCGTCAAAGCAGGGGTTGGGACTGATGTCCTCCTTCCAGCCTTGGGAAATATAGTGGAGCAGCGGGGATGTATCCAGGGCATCAGCGAGAATACTGTGGCGATACCAGCGGGTGAGAAAGTAGGGGTTGGGTTTATTATTCTGAGCTTCACCTTCACGCAAATAATGAAGAAGGGGATTGCCCTCTTCGGCCGCTTCCGGGTATTCAGCAAGATACCAGGACGTGAAGAAAAAAGGATTCGGGTTGAGTCCGCAGAGGATCCCGCGACGAATGTAGTGGCGGAGAAGGCTTTTTGGAGATGCGGTGCTGTCGCCGAGCTGACGGCGGTAAAAGTCGGCATCAAAAAGAGGGGTCTTTTCGAGCAGGAGCTCAATCTCCTTTTGCTGTGCGTCGAAGGTTGTCTTGCGAGAGGGATCGATAAGCTGGAGGAATCGTCTGGTGAGGCGTCGTGCAGGAAATCCGCTTAAGCGGGGCCAGGAAACGGCTCCGCAGAACATCTGCGGGGAACGGTGGTGGGGCAGTCGTCTTTTCATGGGGTCTTCCAATGTATAAAAATTACCAGGGAGTCTGGGTATTTGTAGATGTTGTCACGTTTGAGGTGTTCTTCTTGTAACCCCTTGGATTCATGTAATAAGCGCATAGCCTCTGCAGCAAGCTGAAGAATGCATCTTTGTAAAAATAATATTCAGATGTATTTGGGAAAAAGTTGTCAATATCTGAGTTTTACAGAAAGGCACTATATCGAAATAAGTCGAAAAAAAGAAGTGTCTCATAATGAGAGCGTAAGATATCTCGGGTGTTCCCAGGTCACGATTTCCCGTGTACTACTTCGTAATACCGGCCTGAGCATGATCGGCATAAACAAGCTGATTGCTTGACAGCTGAGCACTATCCCAGAAAGTCCTAATTCGTCAAATTTACTGATGAGATCAAGTCTTTGCCTGGTGTCTGATTACCCGCAGTTTCTTGCTTAAAATCCAAAGTGATCTCAGATTGATGTTTATACTATCGGCTATGAAATCAACGTAAAACCGAAGAGTTAACTGCAGTCAGTTGACCAGCAAAAGGTAAATCTGAAGGGAATTATCTGTTGTCCTGGTATCTTTTCAACACGCTAATCCATGCGTCTCTGCCGGGATATTTTGAGCAGGGAGCAGGGAGCAGGGAATTCTTACCAGACCCGAAATTATGATTGCCCATAACTCGACAGAGGCACCCTTTTTATCCTGATGTGATTTGTGGAGGGAGAGTGCAGCCAGGCACTTTAACACGTTATGTAGTTCTGCCATGCCTGGGAACGGCTCTGGTTACAATAGATGTTTTGGTCCCTTGAATAACCAGTCTTTCGTCCATCTTCTTCGTTACATTCAAAAGATTTATCCTCCGACAAAGCGAGGAACGAGACGTCGAGATATCAATCATGGCTGTGGTAAATTTCCTCTTGAGCCTCGAATATAAACGAAATACTTGATTATTCAAGGTATCCATTTTTACCTCATGGAGGGCTTTGCAGAGAATTTTTGAGTTGTTTTCGTTATCTTCGTCAGGTAGTGACAGAAGCGGCTGAGCTGCAGACCGTAGAGTTTTTCACGTTTGTCGATGAAGTGGTGACTTGGAGTAGTAAAACGAGAGGCGTGGATAAGGGACTGGTAAACGTTGTTCTCTGCAGTTGTTTCTGTTTTCCTGCGAAAGGTGCCCAGCTGGTCCAGGTGCAGCAGGCAGGGATGCAATTCCATGATGTCGTTGCGGAACCAGGAGCTATTGACTGCTGTGGTGTCGGTACAGATGGTATCAAACCAGCCCATCAGCCTTTGTGGAGACTTCATTGAAAGTGTAACCGGCAATATGGCGGGGCATTGCCTCCCGGTCGGCATTGCTCAGGAAGAAATAGACATCGTACCAGTCCTCAGAGTGGTTTCGGCGGTTATCAATTCCTGAGGCACAGCTGTCGCGTCCCTCATGGCGGCCGATGAGGAAAAAGTGATGGAAGGCTCAAGGCCGGTTTCCATAATATCCGGGTAGCGTAGCCGATAGCGGAAGGTATTCAAATTCGGACCGGGACTGCGGAAAATTTTTTCTCCCCAAAGGACAAAGTGCAGATAGGGATCGACGTTGTTTTTGGTAATGTCCTCATACGTATTGCGATACCAGGTGGCGTCAAACCACTGGTTGGGGCAGACGTCCTCCTGAATGTGTGTCACATAGTGAATTGGAGGGGGAACATCCATTGTTTTTAATGCAACGGCTTCGGGGTAGTGCTGGCAATACCACTCGGAGTCAAAGAGTTCATTGGGCTCAGTTTTTTCACTGAGCGCGGTAACAAGGTAATGCTGAAAGGGGTGAATACGGTCTTGTGGATTAAGGAATTGACTGTGGTACCATTTCACGTCAAACCACGGGTTGGGCTGAAGCTGTGCCATTGCCGGCTGCTGAAGGAAGTGGAGGAAGGGGTTGGAGAGGTCGTGACCCGTAAGATGGTAGTGCTCACGGTACCACGTGCAGTCAAAGCAGGGGTTGGGACTGATGTCTTCTTTCCAGCCATGGGAAATGTAATGGAGCAGTGGCGATGTAT
>JALNVI010000098.1 GCA_023231425.1 Desulforhopalus sp.
GAGATCAATGGAGTCCGGTGTCCTTTTGGTGAGGCGGTCATTACGATGGGATATAACCTGCCAGCGACGTATGTAATTCATACGGTGGGCCCAATATATCAACAGGCCGAACATCCCGAGGAATTACTGACCGCTGCCTATGGAAACAGTCTGGACCTTGCGCTCTCTCATCAATGCAAATCTGTTGCTTTCCCGGCAATTTCATGTGGAGTTTATGGATATCCGCTTGAGGAAGCGGCAAAGATCAGTATTTCGGTGTGCAGAAGGGAGAAATACAAGGGACTGAAGATCTATTTTTATCTGTTCCGGAAAGAACTTGTTGAGATATGGACAAAGGCTCTTGAGGAAAGGGTGTAATTCAGTTGGAATCCTTCCCCCTGAAATTTGCAGCATAAGAGTGCTGTATTCTCAGGTGGGGAGGTTAAATGCGATTTTGCTCAGTAATTCAATCCATTCTGCATTTCGCTATGGTTTCTTTGTGCAGACGAACCCAATGATTGTAACCTCGGGTTTGATTGTGATAACGTAGCCATCTCCGCCGCTCGCTCCTTTTCATATCACGACGTTGCCCTTATTGCCCTGATCCAGCGGTCATCCATAATCAATAAACATAACGGAATCTTTTGATGGATATTGCAGCTGTTATTTTTGCACTTTTATCTGCGGTCTTGATGGGGACCATTGGGGTATTTTCAAAACTTACAGGCTTACCTGCAGAGATCATCACTTTTTTCAGGCTCATCCTGGGGGCCGGGTTCATGATAATATTTCTGGCAATTATCGGCAAAGTACACCTGATAAAACAGTGGCCCTCTTTACCAGTTCTCATAAATGGAATCCTGCTGGCGGGTTTTATCATATTCTATGTCCAGGCGATGAATCACACCTCCATGGCGAATGCCATCATGCTTGTTTACCTGGCACCCCTTGCAGCCTCTGTCATCGCCCACTTTTTTCTTGGGGAAAGGCTGACGATTACTGCTCTTGGCTTGATTTTTTCAGCCATGTTCGGATTTGCAATGATGATGGAATTCAAAATCGATATTAACAGTGGGAGCAGTGAATTTATCGGAATCTGCTATGGCCTTCTGGCACTCGCATCATATACCGGTTTTATCCTCGTTAATCGCATCATCAGGCCAGAGATACATGTCTATACCAGAACATTCTGGCAGCTTTTTACAGGTGGCTGTGTAATGATTCCTTTTGTCCTGTTTTCCATAGACGAAGTCAGTATAAACCACGTCCCATGGTTGCTTGGGGTTGGATTTTTCCCCGGATTCCTGGCAATTCTTTTTGCTGTCATCGCTTTAAGCCGGTTACCGGTTGCCATATTCGGAACCCTTGCCTATACCGAAGCTGTAGCAGTGGTAATTTTTGGTTGGACAATCTTCAATGAAGCACTCAGCGCATTGCAGATCTCTGGCTGTTCACTCATAATTCTAAGCAGCATATTAAAAACAGTTATCGCATCAAGACAATCGCTGAATGAGTACAATAAAATGCCGCACCGTGATATAAAAGAGAGTGAGCTGCCGGTATGATTACGTCACCACAACCTGACCGGAGATTACCATGCACACATGTACAGCTCTCCGCTGACAGTAAAGTCATAATGTGTCGCGGCAAGCACCTTGCGTACCCATGCTGGCGTAAACACCGCAGATTCTGAAGACAAAGCCTGTCATCCTCGACGCTGTGGGCGAAACAACAGGGATGCTCTTTCGCCCAATTCTCAACAGATCAGGCTGGTTCACGCGGCAACACCAAACAAACGGCCAACGCCAGCGGTTATTAGCATCGCGAGGGCTCCCCAGAAAGTCACTCTCACAGCAGCCCTCAGTATCGGTGCCCCTCCGGCGCGTGCCGCAAGCCCTCCCAATACTGCGAGAAAGACCAGTGAAAACAATGCAACAAGAGGGATGAGTTGTCTCCCTGGTGCTGCCCATGCGACAATCAGTGGCAAGAGTGCTCCAATAGTAAAAGTCACCGCTGATGAAAATGCTGCCTGAATTGGACGAGCCGTGCCATCCACTGTTATTCCAATCTCATCTCTGGCGTGTGCCCCTAAGGCATCGTGTAACATAAGCTGCTCTGTTACCTCCCTCGCAAGTTCTGGAGTGAGTCCCCGTTTCTCATATATTTCAGCCAGCTCATTTTTCTCATAATCGAGATTGTCTTCCAGAGATTTTCGCTCAAGCGCGAGATCTGCATTTTCTGTGTCAGACTGGGAGCTGACTGAGACATATTCTCCAGCCGCCATCGACATTGCCCCGGCAACCAGTCCTGCCAAACCCGTAAAAATAATATTGCTCTGTGTGGCATTGGCAGCAGCGACACCAATTATAAGACTGCCGGTTGAAACAATACCGTCATTCGCCCCCAGTACAGACGCGCGAAGCCAGCCTATACGATGAGATCGATGAACTTTATGACGAACCATACGCTTTACCTCATAACCTATTCAATTGATGGGAACATCGAATAACCTTGTATTTCACCGAAGAGCCACGCTGTTCGTGGTATCCGGTGAAAATGGCATCTCAGTTTTTTATTTGTGGAGACAACTCAGGGGTGAGCAGTCTTTTACCTTTGGAAACCAGCAAGTACTGGCTTTTCGAATTTTACATGGTCGACCATTGCTGGTGACTACGAAGCGCGATTTTCTCTGTAACTTAGCCTTCTAACAGAGCAAGAGAATAGACCGAGAAAGCCATAGTTAAACAAAAGGCCAGGCGGCATTAAAAGTGTATTACATGTTCACAGCCAGCGCCGAACCTTCCTTTTGTATTCAAGAAACGTGTCTCCAAACTTCTCTTCCAGATACTTCTCTTCTGGCTTTATCGCCAACTCCTGCAGCACCCACGCTCCGACTGGCGTGAGCAAAAAAATCCACCAGTTCGCTGTCGCAAACGCTACACCAATGCAAACAAGCACCATCTGCAAATACATTGGGTTACGAGTGATACTGAACGGTCCGCGGCTTTCAATGCAAGGTGTGGTTTTCCACGGATTCTCGCTTTGGCCACTCTTGCGGAAGAGCACGACCGCCCAGACTCCGAGGAACACGAAGGCACATATTGCGAAAGCACCACCGATGAAATAGCGTGCTGGCACGCCAATTACAATTCCGAAAGATAATGGAAACAAAGAGTTTAGACCAATGCCAATTACAATGACTAAAATTGGTATCCCCGGAGGGAAGAACTTCACTTTGGCGGCATCAATATGTCCATTCATCTCCAGTCTTTCTCCGATGTGTGCCTTCGTAACCTCGTCGTCTGACGGTTACGTTCAGCTGTATTTATACAAGCTTCTCCGCTCCCGAATACACTTCTTCCACTTTTATTGCTACTGCTCCATGGCCCGGAAGTTTTGCAGGGTTCCACTTTTTCATATCATCAAAGATAGGACCTTTATCGTGATATTCGAGACTGCCTTTAATCTGATATGATTTTTTTTCTTTGTTTATAAAAAGGATCGACCCCTTACTTCCAGAGGTGATATTTTTCAATGTTTTAGAGAAAAAGTTATTTGCGATTACGATAGTATCGTCGCTGAATTTGGATACGCAGGTTACGTATATCGCATTAGGATGGCCATTTGAATCTATAGTTGCAAAGATGCAGGGCCCTTCTCGATTTTCCCATTCCTCACTTACTTTTTCTGGTAATGCAGCCATAATGAATCTCCTTATGATGTTAGTATGATAAAATATTCCAGACGTTTCACGCCCCTGGCATGAACCCCATCTGAGAACTCCTTAAAAATTATTTCTGGTATATCATCCCGATGTTATCGAAGTACATCCAGATACTGACAGCTACTATAACAGAGTCTGTCTCCTCCAGACCTCTCCCCTCTGTTTCGTCGTTTCCTCCTCAGGTCAGCTTTCAGATGACGGGTCGTCCCGCCATTTCCACCCCGTACGTTACCAGACGCCCGGGCAAAACAGGTGTAGCCCCCTTCTGAGAGCAGACAAACACCGCAACTTCATTGGCAAACGCATTCACTTTCTTCAGCGGCCAGCCCCTCAGCAGGCCCATGCACAGCGCCGCCGTGAACGAATCACCGGCTCCCACCGTATCCACGGCCTTCACCGGCAGGCCGGGAAAATCGTCAACTTCCTCCGCACTGACCAGCACGCTGCCGTCGGACCCACGCGTATAGGCGATCAGCCTCAAATCAAACATGTCGCGCAAGTGATGCAACTGCTCCAGACTATCTCCCTGCAACTTGAAGTATCCGGCAAGTACCGGCAACTCCTCGTCGCTGAGTTTAAGAATATTTGCGCGCCTGAGTGATTCCTCAATTACCTCCTTCGAAAAGAACTCCTGACGAAGATTGACATCAAAAAATTTCAATGCGCTGTCCGGGACATGCTGCAGAAAAGAACGAATGGCCGTACGCGATTCACCCGCTCGCTGCGACAGCGACCCAAAGCAGACCGCATCCAGCGTTGCCGCAAAGGTTTTCAGTTCATCCCCGCACATTATATAATCCCAGGCCACATCCTCGCAAATTTCATAGGTTGGCTTTCCAGCATTCAGCACAATCTGCACAGTTCCTGTCGGATAAGCATCCGAACCCATTACCCAGTGTGTATCAACACCCGTCTCCCTGAGTGCAGTACAGATCTGTTCACCGAGCGGGTCGACACCAACGCAACTGACCAGCGAGGCCATCGCACCCAGCCGACTGCAATGACACGCGAAGTTGGCCGGAGCACCGCCGAGGCGCTTGTGCGTCGGGAAAATATCCCAGAGCAGCTCACCGATTCCAGCCACGGTGAAATTTTTTTTCACAGTACTCTCCTCTTTGATTGGTTGAACGCCGTGTTTCCCTTTGATGCTGAAATCATCTCAAACAATCCCGACATGTAAATTTATGGGAAAAGACAAAGAATTTTACCGCGAAGAACGCGAAGAACGCGAAGAGTAAAGATAAACAACAGCAATTTCCTTGTTTAAAAATATTTTTCTCAAATGCTTTTGCCTTTCTTCGCGTTCCTTAGCGTTCTTTGCGGTTAAAAAAAATTGTCTTACTGCCTTTTCCTTTTTCTGTCTTTCCCGTTTTAATTTTGATTAACTCTTTGTCCTTAAATGCTTTTTTCCACGGATTTTTAAGAAATTACTCGCCGAATGCATATCAGCCTGGTGTTACTGGAAATTTCACAGAAAATCGTGGTTAGAAAACGTCCAAAATCATCTGCTTTTTGATGACAAGACACTTCTTTTTTCAACGTATCCCAAATATAGAATCTTCTGTAAAACTGAAGTGTTGGCAGATTTTTTCAGGATACACCCAGGCCCTGCTTTTCTCAAAGAGCCATTCCGGAGAAAGACTGGTTATTCAAGGTAACCTTCAGTCAAAAAAGGGGGAAAAAGAGTTGGAGGGGAATGGCCTGGAAAGGTTACAGCAAAACAGCGGGAAGAATCCTGAAGACCTCTGCCCGGATCACTCTGATACTCATTGAGTTCACCGGGCAAAGTCTTTCACCCTGTCACGCCGCTTTCATCACCCTTTCCCGTCGTAGACAGGATAATCCGTATAGCCTTTGGGGCCCGGGGTATAAAAGGTTGTGTCATCCCATTCCGCCAGTGGAGCATTCCGGGTGAAGCGTGCAACCAGATCGGGGTTGGCAATGAAGAGTTTTCCATACGCTACCAGATCGGCCAGTCCTGCCTCAATAACCTGGTTTCCCTTCTCCTGGTCAAAGTTACTGTTAATCATCAGGGTTCCTTTGTATAGCGGCCGGTATCGTTCAGCGATATGAGGTTCTGCGCCGGGAACATCGGTTACATCTGTAAACGGCTCAGAAAGATGCAGATAGGCCAGATCATAATCGTTCAGCCGTCCTACGATATAATCAAAGGTTGGAATAGTCTCTTCGTTCATGGTCATGCCGAAAACGCCATGCAGGGAAGGATTGAGACGAACTCCAGTCTTGTTTTCCGGGACATGCCGGGTAACCTCTTTGATAACTTCAAAGAGGATTCTGGCCCTGTTTTCAATGGAGCCACCGTAGTCATCTGTCCTGATATTGGAGGTCGGACTGAAAAACTGGTGGAGCAGGTAACCGTTGGAGGCGTGAATTTCAACACCGTCCATGCCTGCGTCCATGGCGTTTTGGGCTGCACGGCCGTAATCGGCGATGGTCTCCTTTATTTCGTCGAGAGTCATGGCTTTGGGCGCAACCGTATCCTTAAATCCCTCTGGAGTGAAGGATCGGGAATTCGGATTCAGGGCAGACGCCGAAAGGGGCAACTCCCCGTTATGGAAGTCCGGATGAGACATCCTTCCCACATGCCAGAGCTGAAGAAATATTTTTCCCCCTTGTTCATGCACCGCACGGGTTACCTTTTTCCAGCCTTCAACCTGCGCTTTGGAATGGATCCCGGGAGTATTGATATACCCCACGGCCATGGGGGAGATCTGCGAACCTTCGGTAATAATCAGACCAGCCGAAGCTCGCTGAGCATAATACTCTGCGACAAGATCCGTCGGTGCATGCTCGGGATTGTCTGCCCGGCTGCGGGTCATGGGCGCCATAACGACCCTGTTGCGCAGTTCAGTGGGCCCCATGGTATATTTTTTGAGAAGTGCCTGTATTTTTGACATGAACAAATCCTCCTTGCGGGTTGTAGAAATTCCAAGGTTTTCAGGGGAAATGGGCCTTCAGGCCTTCCTGAAAATCCATGAAAAGCATCACCACATCAGCCAGACACACGTCTCTTCTACAAGCTTTGCCGTGACGAGCTTTGGAAGTGATGGAATTTCATATTTGCGGGTGCAGATCAGTAAATTCAGCGAAGTGAAAAAATCACCGCCACACGGGATACTGTATCCATTTTTGGCAGTATGTCGCCCTCCGCTGTCATCAATCTGACTATCAGTTCGATGTACGAAGATGAATTTGTACAAAAAGTGTAACACAGTTATATGAAAAGCAGAGAGCTGGCGGTATGGTTACGTCGCCAATCTCTGACCAGAGGTTACCATGCACAGGTCCCATCATTCACAACCAGCAACCCACTCGTTTAGAACGAGTAGTAAGTGATGGCCTTTCTTCAAATACGAAGAAATCAGGTGGAGATTGCTGGCGTACTGCATTTTCTAACGTTCTAAATTAACGTCAAATTTGTAGAAATTCTTTTAAAGGAGATGATTTATTTACTTGAATTCAGCCCTCCAGTATCTTCCGATCCTGAGACGATGACATCTATTTTGTGTAAATCTGAAAAACTTTACCTGTTGCTTAAAATCATTGATGAAATCAAAAAACGTCAGGAAAAAGTCATTATTTTTGCCATAATAAAAAACTGCAGAAGTTTCTTTCTGTCGGTCTTGATACGCTTTATGGGGTATCAGTAGATATTGTCAATGGAGATACAAAGGCTGTGTCCTCACGAAGTGAGAGAGGGGCAAAATCACGTATGCAGATTATTGAACGATTTGAAGCTCAGCCTGGCTTCGAAATCATTGTTATGTCTCCTCTCGCAGACGGTGTAGGCTTGACAGTCGTCGGCGCAAACGATGTTGTCCACCTGGAGCGTCACTGGAATCCTGCCAAAGAGGCGCAAGCTGCGGATAGGGTTTATCGTATTGGTGCTACAAAGGATGTCCACGTTTATATTCCGCTTTTAACCCATCCGAAATTGAAATCCTTCGACAAAAATCTTCAGGAACTTTTAAGCAACAAGATAGATTTAAAAGACGCGGTTGTCAGCCCGACTGAAGTTACTCCTGGAGATTTCGATACCGAAGGTATGTTTGGCA
>JALNVI010000099.1 GCA_023231425.1 Desulforhopalus sp.
GCTTTCTGGATTGCACCGTCCACGCCTCCGCCACCGCGCAGCTCCTGATTGGCGGCGTTGACAATGGCATCGACCGGGGCGAGGGTGATATCTCCTTCAATAATCTCTATGTTTTCAGTCGTCATGTGTTGTTTCCCCTATTGTAGATAGCTCTGCTCCTCAAGGTAGAGCATGATTTCCTGCACGGCTTCCATTGGCGTCATTTCGGTCGTATCAAGGGTCAGTTCAGGATTCTCCGGAGGGAAATAAGGATCGTCAATCCCGGTGACGCCCTTGATAATTCCCGCCCGTCCTTTGGCGTAGAGACCCTTGCGGTCGCGCCCTTCGCAGACCTCAAGCGGGGTGGAGACATACACCTCAATATAACCGCCATAGCCGGAGATCAACTCCCGGTTCTCCGCCCTTGATTCAGGGTAGGGCGCGATGGGGGCGCAGATGGCGATGCCGCCGTTTTTCGTTATTTCACTGGCAACAAAACCGATGCGGGTGACATTGAGGTTGCGGTGTTCTTTGGTAAAGTTGAGTTCTGAAGAGAGGTTGCGCCGGACGATATCGCCGTCGAGCAGGGTGACAGGACGGTCGTTTCTCTCCAGAAACTGGACCATCAATACTTTGGCAATCGTCGATTTCCCCGACCCGGAGAGGCCGGTCATAAAGATGGTGAATCCCTGCCTTGAGCGCGGGGGGAAAGAGCTCTGCAGCTCGCGGACAATCTCCGGCCAGGAGAACCATTCCGGCACATGCTCACCCATCTCCAGCCGCCGTTCCAGCTCGGTGGAGGTGATTTGCTTGACCTCGTCGTCCTGCAGCTCATCCATGAAGAGATACATCCTGCGTTTTTCGTTGTAGCCCATTGGCCGCTGACGCACCATTTCAATGCCGGTCTTTGCAGCATTCTCCGCGACCAGCTGCTGCGCTGCACCGCGTTCATAGAAAAGTTTGCCGTCCTGGTTGCGGCGGAATGGGTCTGCCTGATCCTCCGCCACCATGAAGTGGCTGCAACCGAAGTTCTTGCGGATGATCGCCTGCCACAAGGCCTCTTTCGGTCCGGCGAAGCGGCGGGCGTAGGGGGTGATGCCGAGGGCAATCATGTTGCGCGGGAACTTCTCCGCGAAGGCCTCGTAACAACGAATCTGGGTGTAGTAACCAAGGTCGCCGGGATGGCTGAGATCGGCCACCGGCTGGAGAAAGATGGCTGCCTGGGCCTCCCGGGCTGCGCTGAGCACCATCTCGCGGTGGGCGCAGTGCAGATATTCGTCAGTGTGGAATCCGAGCACCCGCCGCCAGCCGTTCATGGTGAAGGTGCGCACCGTCTCTGAGGGGCTGAGGCGCAGGGCGCGGAAATCGTAGTGGATGGGGAGGGTGACTCCTTCCAGAGCACCGCCGATACGAAACTCCTTTATCCGGTTGTACAGCTGAGCCACGCCGGGATGCAGGCTGGCGTCATCGGTACCATAAACCGATTTCGCCTCAGCCTCGCGGTCGGCCCGCCAGATGTCGCCCACGGTGAGAATGGCCAGCAGAAAGCCTTCGTCGTCGGTGAGAGCCAGCCGCTGCCCGCTTTTGAGCGAGGCTGCAAACTCCTCTTTTACGTCCAGCGCGATGGGAATCGGCCAGACAGTGCCGTTTGTAAGAGTCATCCGCTCCAGCACGCTGTCGTAGTCTGCCCGGTTGAGATAGCCGCAGAGCGGATAGCAGGCGCGGCTGAGCAGCAGCTCAAGGTCGCAGAGCTGGCGGGGGCTGAGACTCAGAGAGGGGAGGTCAAGCGCTTCGCGGCGCAGGTTTTCCACCCTGCGAAAATGGACAAGGAGGCTCTCGGAGTGTTCATTCATAGTTGTATTTTACCTTTAGGGTACCTTGAATAATCAGTCTTTCGCCCATTTTCTTCGTTACAGTTGGTAAAGCAGTTGCACCGGACAGTGGTCGGAGCCGTTGATCTCCTGCATGATTCCTGCATCGATCACCTTCTCTTTTGCTCCGGCATTGACGCAGAAGTAGTCAATACGCCAGCCGATGTTCTTTGCTCTTGCGTTGAAGCGGTAGCTCCACCAGGAATATTGCTCCGGCTGCTGATTGAACATGCGGAAGGTGTCAATATACCCGGCGTCGTCAATAAAACCGTCCATCCAGCAACGTTCCTCAGGAGTGAAACCGGCGTTCTTCACGTTGGTCTTTGGATTCTTCAGATCGATTTCTTTGTGGGCAACATTAAAATCTCCGCAGAGTATAACATCTTTCTTCTCCTCCAGCTTTTGACAATATCGTTGCAGCGCGGCGTCGAAGGCCAGTTTATAGTCGAGACGTTTCAGTCCTGCACCGGCATTGGGGAAGTAGATATTGAGCAGATGGAAGTTCTCAAACTCCAGACCGATAACCCGCCCCTCGCAGTCAAACTCCTCTTCGCCGATTCCGTAGTGAACCGCGAGTGGTTTGAGGCGGGTGTAGAGGGCAACGCCGGAGTAGCCCTTACGCTCGGCACTGTGCCATACAGAGGTGTAACCGGGGATGTCTTTCAGGTCGTCAGAGAGTTGATCCGGCTGGGCCTTGGTCTCCTGGAGGCCGATGATGTCGGCGTCAAAGGCGAGCAGAGTATCGACAAAACCCTTCTTTTCCACTGCGCGGATGCCGTTGACATTCCACGAAATACATTTGATTGCACCTTTTGGCGTTTTCGCTGTGCGGGTCTTGCGTGGGGTGACACCGATTTTTGCGCAGTCGCTGCTCAGCGGGCACTCATCGCAGTGCGGCCCGATGGGGCGGCATATCGACTGGCCGAAACTGACCAGCAGGGAGTTGACCGGAATCCAGAACTCCTCGGGGAGTTTCTTTCGCAGTGCCATCTCGGTTTTCTGGGGAGTGTCGGTGTCAACGTATCCCCAGATATTCATGATGCGATGGACGTGGGTGTCCACACAGATGGCAGGCAGCTGAAAGGCAACACTCTGCACGAGGTTGGCTGTCTTGCGACCAACTCCTGGCAGGGTGAGCAGTTCCTTCATTGTCTGTGGGACAACTCCGCCAAACTGTGCCAGCGCTTCGGGCAGTTTGGCCAGGTGTTTCGCCTTGTTTTTGTAGAAACCGACGGGGAAGATCAGCTTTTCAATCTGCTCCTCGCTGAGTCCCGCCAGATCGTCGGGGGTGGCCGCCTTTGCAAAAAGTTTGGCCGAAGCGCTGGCTGTTACTTCGTCTCGGGTGCGGGCAGAGAGGATGGTGGCAACAAGTACCTTAAAAGGCTCTTTTGTCTGCACGGCGATGAGGTCAACGACCGGTACACGGCGGTTGCTCACCTCTTTTTTCACAATTTCAAGGTAGCGGGCAATATCGATTTCGGGCATGGGAGGGGAGAAAGAGTAGATGAAAGGGCGGAGTGCAGAAGCACTCCGCCCCGGAAATTACAGCTTGCAGGAGTCCGGTTCGAAGTGGAGGGTTGCAAAATAATCCTCCAGGGTCTCCGCCCGGCGAATAAGTTTTACCGTGCCGTCTTCCTGGAAGAGCAGCTCTTTCGGGCGCAAATTCCCATTATAGTTGAAACCCATGGAGCTGCCGTGGGCACCGGTATCTTCAATGACAACGAGGTCACCGGTTTCAATCTTCGGCAGGGTTCGCTTGACGGCAAATTTATCGTTGTTTTCGCAGAGGGCACCAACGACATCCACCACCTCGGTTTCGCCTCCTTCCCTGCCCACCACTTCAACGTGGTGGTAGGCGCCATACATGCCCGGACGCATCAATGCGCTCATCGAGGCGTCTACGCCCACATAGGTGCGGTAGATCTCTTTGCGGTTGATGGCAGTGGTTATCAGCACGCCGTGGGGCCCGGTCATGAAGCGGCCGCTTTCGGTGCAGAGTGTTGGCTGATAACCGTATTTTGCTTCAAAGGCTGTGAACAGTGCCGCTACTTCGCGCCCAAGAGATTCTACGTCAAGCTCGGGCATATCCGGCTCGTAGGGGATACCGAGACCGCCGCCGATGTTGATGAATTCAAAGGTAATGTCGAGTTCGCTGCCGATGGTGGTGATAAGTTCAAGCAGCATCTCCGCAGTCTGCACCATATACTTATAATTAAGCTCGTTGGAGGCAAGCATGGTGTGCAGGCCGAAACGGGTGGCACCGGCGGCTTTTGCCTTGCGATAGGCCTCTATAATCTGCTCATGGCTGACGCCGTATTTGGCCTCCACCGGGTTGCCGATAATCGCGTTGCCGGTGCGCCGTCCGCCGGGGTTATAGCGAAAACAGATAAGCTCTGGCAGTTTGCCGGCCTTGTCGATCAGGGAGATGTCGTCAAGGTTGAGAATACAGCCGCCGTTTTCTGCAGCGAGGGCGAAATCGGTGTCACTGGTGTTGTTGGAGGTAAACATAATATCTTCCGGCCCTGCGCCTGCCTGCCGTGCAAGGATAAGTTCGGCCTGGGAAGAGCAGTCGAAACCATAGCCCATATCCTTCATGATTTTAAGAATTTCCGGGTTGGGCAGTGCCTTCACCGCGTAAAACTCTTTAAAAGTCTTCACTCCGGAAAAGGCCTTTTGCAGACGTGCCCCCGTGCTGCGAATTCCGACCTCGTCATAGATATGGAAGGGAGTTGTAAAGTGGTCGGTAATTTTGTGGGCTGCGGGGAAAAGGCGTGTTTTGTAGTCTTTGGAAATGGGCATGGTGTCCTTCTCAGCTCTGTTGGGGCAGGGGAATCCTGCCTGTTTCTTTCAGGGTCTTCACGACGGTCTCCGTCCTGGTGGAGTGCACGCCGGGGATTTTTTGAATAGAATGGAAAAGCAGCTTTCCAAGGGCTTCACTGTCTGCACAGCGCATCTTCAAAAAGAGGCCATCATTGCCGGTGACGAGGTGAATCTCCTGGATCTCAGGGATTTCCTGTAGAACGGCATCAATTTCTGCAAGCCTTTCTGTCTCAATTTGCAGATGCACAAAGGCAATCAGCGAGTGGCTGAACCGCTGCGGGTTGAGGCGTACCTCGTAGCCGTCAATATAGCCCTGCTTCTCCAGCTTGCGAATGCGTTCCAGAACTGCCGACGGAGCCAGTTCAACCTGGCGCGCAACTTCGGCGTTGGGGATCCGGGCCTTCTCTTGAAGGATTTTTAATATCTTATAGCTTATTTCGTCAATCATGCGGTGAGTTCCTGTTTAGTCCGTATAATATTTAGGTTGGCAGGATTGTCAAGAGTTTTATTCATCAAAAAGAGATGGAAATCAGAATGATGTTCTGCAAAAAAAAAAGGCCCGGCAGATTTTCATCTGTCGGGCCCTCAATATTACGAATGTAGACGTATCAGGATTTCCAAAAACCGTGGAGGTTACAGAATTCACGGGCGGTACCTTCTGTAAGACCCGGGAAAAAGGCTTCAGGTTTGTCGGAGGGAGTGAGGAACTGGCGGTAGAGTTTGTTGCCGGAGACAACTTCAATCCATTGAATCCAGTGATCTTCGGTCATCGGGTGAGGAACAGAACCTACGGAGACTTTCAGTCCGCCGTCTACTTTTTCCACAACCGGAACGTGTTTTTCGGTGGCGGCATCGGTGGTGTTCTCTTTCATCATCTGCATCGGCTTGCCGCAGCAGACAAGCTCGCCGTCGGCGTCATTCATTCCTTCAACGATGCTTCCACAGACAGAACATTTGTAAACAACCATTTTTTTACTCATTGCAACTCCTCCTCAGGATAGCTTGTCGTTCATTTTGTTTTCGCCGGAGACGTTATGGCGCCCGGCAGACACCTCAAAACATAAGCACGAGGAATAAAACCTGCAATCCCGGGGAAGAGTTTTTCCGGGGAATAATTCTCATCTGTTTTCTTGCATCCTTATCCACCTGTACTACTCTTTTGATCACGGAAGGATGAGAATTCCGCAAAAGGCTGTGCATAGCAGCTCTCACAAAAAGGGGAAGGCAATGATTAACAAAGAAATGAATGATGCTCTTAACAAGCAGGTTGATGCAGAGATGTATTCCTCCAATCTCTACCTTGCAATGTACGGCTGGCTTGCAGAGAAAAGTCTGCCGGGTTTTGCTGAGTGGATGCGGGTGCAGGCTGCAGAGGAATATGACCACTGCATGCGTATATTCAACTATATTATTGAGCGCGGTGGCAATGTGCAGCTTGGTGCTATTCCAAAACCGGGCGGCAGCTGGAAGAGCGTACTTGAGCTGGCCAGCGAGGTGGTGGAGCATGAGGAGAAGGTAACCGGGATGATCAACAACCTGATGGATATTGCCATGCAGCAAAAAGATTACGCCGCAACCGCTTTCCTGCAGTGGTTTGTTACTGAGCAGGTTGAAGAGGAAAATAATGTGGGTGACGTTCTTTCAAGGGTTAAAATGATCGGTGACAATACGGCTGCACTCTATCATTTGGATGCAAGTCTTGGCCAGCGTTCTGCATCCCCTGCTCCAGAGGTTCAGGAATGAAGATAGACTGGGCATATATGCGAAAGGGATGAGCCTCATGTAAAAAGGCCGGGGCGGTCTTTGCAGAGAAGGATATCCCTGTTGACGTGCAGGTTGAGGCGAAGAAGGTCGTTTACAACAGTGAGGATGCCTTTGCCGTGGTGGCAGAGGCATCGAAGATTGTTGTCGCCAGCGGTAAAAAGATTGCTGAATTCGATCCAAAGACTGCGGACCATGCGGAGCTCTTAAAGATGATCACCGGCCGCACTGGCAACCTTCGGGCACCGACCCTGCGTGTGGGGGATGTGTTTTATGTCGGATTTAATGTGGAGATGTACTCTTCGCTGGGATGATTGCCCGGCGTGTTGTTTGAGAAAAAAGTTTGTTGCAGAGGGACCGTTGCCTTGTTTGGTGACGGTCCTTTTTTTATGGGAAGGATGAAGGAAGGGAGACAGGAGAAATGAGACGGGAGAAAGGGAAAAGCAAAAGGCGGAAACAGTCTTACCCCACAACGGACGTCATCGGGTTTGGTTGCCCTGCTTTTTCCTGCCTCCTGCCTCCTTTCTCCCTTTTTGTCTTGGTCTTTTTAAGAAGTTACCTGCCGGTTGAGTGATCGTGACGGAACCATGTCGGCAACGTACTCTTTACCCCTTGAATCACAGAAAATTTATTGCATACTGAGTGGCAATAAGCAGAATTATGATGACTGAAGCGAGAGTGAGCCAGTTATACCATTGCCAGCTTCTCTTCCGTATCAGCTGGATACCCCACCATACCCCGGAAATAACGAGACCTACGGCGAATGGGGCAACAATTCCCCCTGTGGCACCTATAAAATTTTTGTATATTACGGCGTAGAGAATGGCGATTACGATCAATGCTGCCACCCACAGGAACTTACGGTTCGAATTACTCATTTTGGTATCCTTCGTTAATGTGTGCAGGCTTCGTTGTGCTGTCTGAATAGCTGTCGGGACAGCGGCTAAGAGCAAACGCTGGATTAACACAATGTAAGTGCGACAGAGGCAGTTTGCAAAGGGCAGCAGGAGAAAGGGAAAAGCAAAAGCCGGTAATGCCTTTTGTTCACCGCGAAGAACGCGAAGGAAGGCGAAGAAAGGCGAAAAACATTTGAGAACCAGGATTGAGCTGAATTAAAGCGGGAAGGACGGAAAAGGGGAGGCAGGAGACTGGAGACAGGAGACTGGAGACAGGAGACTGGAGAAAGGGAAAGGCAAAAGACGGAAAGACTGGATGACTAAAAAAATCTTTTCGCTGTTCCGGCTTTCACAAGAACACCTTGAAACAGTCTCATCCCACAACGGGCGTCATCGGGTTTTGTTGCCCTGCTTTTTCCTGCCTCC
>JALNVI010000100.1 GCA_023231425.1 Desulforhopalus sp.
CGTAATCTCCAGCATATCCTCACCCTGGTCTCTTCCAACGACGTTGAACAGAGTGCGTATCAGGTAATCAGATGATTGCCTGACCCCGTTTAGATTTTCGGAACGGAAGAGAATCGCTCCTGCGTTTTCCTTCCACTTTTTTTGTCTTTCCCCTGCTCTTACCGCTGTATTCTGCCATCCCGATTGAATTATTTGTCCTTTCATGGTACAATTTTCCCTCTTTAGACAGTGAAAATTCGCGCTTTTATCAAGCAACAAGAGCTGGATCGTAAATGAGCATCCAGAAGTATGGAAGCTTTCGAGAGCGAATATGCCAAACTGCAGGTGAATCCATTTTAGATTGCCAGCTCTACAAGGAACCGGAAATAAAAACGTTTTACGGGTACCTTGAAGGACCTTGTCTTTCGTTCATATTCGAGGCACAGGAGGAAATTTACCGCAGAGATAATTTGCTATTCTGAGGATAAATTTTTGACTGTAACAAAGAATATGGGCGATTATTCGATGTACCCTTATGTAGAACCGGGGTTTGATCTGAACCGCAAGGGTTCAGACTACACTACTTTTTGTGGTGTAATACGAGTCCGCCGATTTTCGGCGCGCGAAGTATAAATACTCTAACTCTATCCACGGGTTTGAATGTTTCACTTCTCTTTTCCAACCCTGTCCCCCAACAACATAGAGGTGCTCAATGATTGAGCTTGTTGATCTCGTAAAGTCTTACGACGGCGTGACCAATGTAGTCGATGGTCTGAACCTAACAATCAACAGCGGAGAGCTTGTCGTGCTGATCGGCAGCAGCGGCAGCGGTAAAAGCACAATTTTGCGCATGATTAACCGCCTTAATTCCATTACCGGCGGCGATATTCTCATCGACGGTGAAAGTATCCAGGCAAAAAACCCCATAGAACTGCGCCGGGGAATCGGCTACGTCATCCAAAAAGTAGGGCTGATGCCGCACATGACGGTCGGTGAAAATATTGAGATGGTCCCGAAGCTGCTCGGCTGGGACAAGAAAACCCGCAGGAAACAGGCAATGGCGATGCTCGCCAGAGTCGATCTCCCGGCAAAAGAATATTACTCGCGTTACCCCGGAGAGTTAAGCGGTGGACAGCAGCAGCGGGTGGGTGTTGCCCGGGCGCTGGCGGTAAACCCCGATGTCATCCTCATGGACGAGCCCTTCAGTGCGCTCGACCCCATTACACGGGAGCAGCTGCAACAGGAAATTCTTGCCCTGCAGGACGAACTGCATAAAACCGTCGTTTTCGTCACCCATGATATGGATGAAGCGCTGAAAATCGCCGACCGCATCGCCCTGTTGAAAGACGGGGAGATTGTCCAGTACAGCACCCCCGAAGAACTGTTGCGCAATCCGGTCAACGAATATGTGCGGGAATTTGTCGGCAACGACCGTCTCTGGCAGACGCCGGAATTCCTCTATGCCCGAGATATCATGCGCACCAATGGGCCCGTATCAGCATGAAGCGAACTGCCGCTCAGGCCATTGAAATGATGAAAGACAAGGATACCTATGTTGGCTACGTGATTGATACGGAGTCCAAACCGGCAAAACGCTTCTGCGGAGAAGTGTCGATGAAGCAGCTGCAAAACGCCCGGGGCAAAAAGATGGAAGATGTAATGAACCCCGATGCGGTGTTTGTCTACGACCATACAAATATGGCAGAGGTCCTCAGCCTCATGCAGGAGCAAAACTACAAGCGGGTTCCGGTGCTCAACCGTGATCACTGTGTGGTTGGTTATATCAACCGCAGTGCTCTGCTCAATATTATCACCGATGTCATGCCATCGGCTGGCAGCGATGACCCGGTCGAACTGACTGCCGCAACAACCACGGAGGCCGCATAATGAATTTTTTTGAATATGTCATCATGCAAAAAGCGGAGATTTTAACGCTGACTCTGCGGCATCTGGAAATAACCGGGATGTCTGTCCTCATGGCGGTTGCCATCGGCGTTCCGGTGGGCATCATGATCACCCGCTTCAAGAAATCAGCGGGAATCGTACTCGGCATCGCCAACATCTTCCAGACCCTGCCATCCCTCGCGCTCTTTGGACTGATCATTCCCATTATGGGTATCGGCTACACACCTTCAGTGTTTGTCCTTTTCCTCTACGCCCTGCTGCCCATCATAAAGAACACCTATCTCGGTATTGACAGTGTTGACCCGGCGATAATTGACGCTGGTAAGGGGATGGGAATGACGGATGGACAGATCCTCGGCACCATTGAGATTCCCCTCTCCCTGCCGGTAATCATGGGCGGCGTACGTATATCCACGGTCATCAACATCGGTACGGCCACTATCGCCGCTCTTATCGGTGCCGGCGGCCTCGGGGATCTCATATTCAAGGGGATCTCCATGAATAACACCAACATGATTCTTGCCGGTGCCATCCCGACAGCTCTGCTTGCCATTGGCGCAGATTATCTGCTTGGCTGGATGGAACGAAGACTCACGCCGACCGGCGTCTCTGCTCCCTAATGCAGTACAATCTTTTACAAAGGAAATTTAATGAAAAATAAACTTTCAGTAATTCTTGCCGCAACCGTCCTTCTCGGACTCTTCCTCGGGGGCTGCTCCGGCGACAAGCAGGACCTCATTAAAATCGGGCATAAAAACTATACCGAATCCAGACTTTTCGGCCAGCTCTACTCCGTACTGCTGGAAACCAATACGAAGTACAAAACCTCCGTCACGGAGTTTGGCGGTTCACAGCTCGTTCTCGCCGCCTTAAAGAGTGGAGACATAGATCTCTACCCGGATTACACCGGCACGCTCTATGCCACCGTTCTGAAACAAGAGGGAGAAAAGGACCCGGAGAAGGTCTTAAACATGGTGAAGGCTTTTATGGAAGGCCCGGACTATAACTTTATCCTTGGGAAACCCTTTGGTTATAACAATACCTATACACTCTCACTGCCGCAGGATATTGCAAAAAAATATAATCTTGAAAAGATCTCTGATCTCGTCACCGCCGGTCCCAAACTCCGCATGGGCGCAACGATGGAATTTCTTGCCCGTGCCGATGGATTGCCGGGCGTGAAGGAGCTTTACGGCTTTACGTTCAAGGAAGAAAAAGGGATGGATCCGGGAATACGCTATACCGCCATACAAAACGGGAATATTGATGTCACCGACGCCTTCAGCACGGACGGGAAACTCAAAGAGTTTAATCTGAAGAGTCTGGAAGACGACAAGCACTTCTTCCCGCCTTACTATTGCCTTACCGTTTACAACGGCTCTTTTCAGAAGAAATTTCCAGGGGCCATGGAAGAAATTGAAAAACTTGCCGGGCAGATCAATGAAGACGATATGCAGGAGATGAACTTTCAGGTCGACAGCAAGGGCATCCCGGAGAGAAAGGTTGCTGAAGACTTTCTCCGCAAGAAGGGTCTGATTAAATAAGCAGGAAGGAACAAGATAAACACAGAAGTAAAGCCCGACGGATACAAGTTCTCCGCCGGGCTTTTTTGCGTCTGGAGCACAACAGGTCTTTCACCCCACAACGGGCGTCTTTGCAATGAAATCAATTTCACAAACAGCTAAAAGACGGTAAAGCATTTTTTACCGCAAAGAACGCGAAGAAACGCGAAGAAAAGCAAAAAAAAATTGATGAAAAAGACGGAACAACAAAAGAATTTCTTGCCAACTAAATACGCTAAACATTCGAAAAAAGGCATTTTATATATAAAACCTTTCGCGTGTTTCGTTGGCCATCCAGTCTTTGTTGTTTTTCGCCTTTCCCTTTCCCCTGTCTCCCCTGTTCTCACCCTTCCCGCTTTAAATTTTAAAAATCTTTATTCTCAAATGCTTTTGTCTTCCTTCGTGTGCCTTCGCGTTCTTCGCGGTAAAAAAATGTCTTACAAAGGGGATGGATTTCACCCCCGCACTTTTTGCACCTTACGCCAGTGTTCATGCAGAAACAGGGAAAGGAGCAGCACCGTACCCCCTGCCCCGAGCCGCACCAGATCCGCGTCACGGTTCCAAATCACGAGGTTGACTACCAGCCCCGCCGGAATCAGCACGTTGTTCATAATTGCCAGCACACCGGAATCCACCATTGTCGCGCCTTTGTTCCATAAAAAATAGCCGAGCCCGGAAGCGACCACGCCGAGATAAATCAGAATTCCCCACTGTAGACCGGTAGTCGGCAGTTTTTCAAGATTCCCCCACAGAATGAAGGCTGCCACCGCCACCACCGTTGCACCGAGATAGAACCAGCCGAAAATCCCCGCCTGTCCGATCACGCCCTCTCTCAGTTGTTCCCGCTTTATCAGCACCTTGTATCCCACCTGACCAAGGGCAAAACTGAAATTAGCCCCCTGCACCACAAGAAAACCGAGCAAGGCATTGTCCCCCACCTGATGATAACGGATGATGACCGCGCCAAGCACCGCGAGTGCTGCCGTAAACAGGTAGCGGGCAGAGAAACGGTGATGAATCAAATCAAAGATGAGAGTAACATAAACCGGAGTTAACACAGTGAAGAGCAGCACCTCCGGCACCGTAAGCAGGAGAAAACTCTTGTAGTAAAAGACATACATAATACCGAGTTGCACGGCTCCAAGGGCCATTAAACGCAGCGCCAGCCCGACACGCACCTTCCGCAGCAGCGGCAGGAAAAGCAGTGTTGCCAGCACAATCCGCACCAGCACGGCGAAATAGGAATCCACCTGACCTGCAAGATAGACGCCGATGAGACTGAAGGAGAAGGCCCAGATAAGGGTGGTGATGATGAGATAGTTCATGGATACCTCTGGTTGGGAGAAAACAAAGTAATTCCTCAAAAAAATTTTATGCTCAAATGCTTTTGCCTTCCTTCGCGTTTCTTCGCGTTTCTTCGCGGTAAAAAATTGTCTTACCGCTTTTGGCTTCTCCGTCCTCCCGCGTCCCTTCTTCTGTCTCCCCTTTTTATTCCGCTCCGTCCTCAATCTCAGCGGCCCGCTTCGCCAGCTTCTCGGCCTCGCTCTGCCGGTCAGTAACCCGGTAGAGGGTGGCAAGATCGCGCAAGACGACAGCCACGCCACGATCCGAGTTCCCAAAAGCCTTTTTGCGAATGCCCAGCGCACGTTTGAAGAAATGCTCTGCCTGCTGTACCCGGCCCTGGCGGCTGTAGAGTGAAGCGAGGCTGTTGAGGATGGAACCAACGACGGGAGATTCCGCGCCGAGATTTTTTATGCGTATTTTCAGGGCATGAAGAAAAAGTGGTTCTGCCTTTTTATCTTTCCCCTCCCCCACGTAAAGAAGAGCGAGGTTGTTAAGACTGTCGGCAAGGGCAGGATCATTTTCACTGCAATTTGCCTCTTCAATTTTCAACGCCCGTTCAAAGAAATTTTCCGCCTTCTCTATCTGCCCCTGATGCAGACGGAGCACGGCGAGGTCAATCAGCGAAATGCCCACGGCAGGGGCAAACTCACCAAAATTCTTCTCCCGGATCTCCAGTCCCCGTGTGAACAACGGTTCGGCCTCTTCATAGCGGCCAAGCTGGAGATAAAGCCGGCCGAGATTATGCAGCGCGGCCGCGCTCTCCTCATGTTTCGGGTCAACTTCCTCCTCCGCCGCTTTCAGCGCCTTTTCCTTTTTTTCTTTCTCTGCCCTGTCTTCCTTCTGCGGAATATCCTCAGGCTGTGGCATTGACACGGTCAATTGCTCCTCACTGCCCAGCCCCTGCCAGTCCTTTACCTCTGTGAGAAGAAAGACGAAAAAGAGAACGGTGAAAGAAAACGCTATAGAGACTGCACCATATTTCATAATCGAAAAACCTTCTTTTAAGCAAAAAACCGATAAGCAGATGGAGCTGAGAACTGCTCTTCTCCAGTGGAACCCGAAGTATAATCAGTTCCCTGTGGATTATCCCGAAATTCTTAAAAGCACCCGGTTGCCGAAAGATCTCTCCTGTTCACAGACTGCAGTTTCAGAGATATTTTTTCCCTTTAATCCCGAATAGAGACAACCTTTAGAGGTAACTTCTCAAAAAATACGTGGGAAAACACAAAATAATAACGATATCAGGGGCACCTTTAAACAGCTTTTCTTCTCACCGTGAAGAATACGAAAAAAAAGCCCCGGTATCTTCTGCCGGGGCTTTTTTACTGCAGAGGCCTGCGATACAATCAGGAGTCCTTATTTCCACCCTTCCCAGTGCAGTCTGGTCCCATCAAATTTATCGTGCCCCTGCACCTCGGCGGCGGCATACCCCATGGGAATTACATTGAGCGGAACGATGCCCTCCGGCAGACCGAGAATCTGCCGTACGCTCGCCATACGGTCTTCGAAGGGAAAAGCCGCCGTCCATACCGCCCCCAGTCCCATGGAGGTAACGGCAATCAACAGATTTTCACTGGCGGCGCAACAATCCTGAACCCACAGCTCACGCTCAGCCCCCTCTCCAGTGCGCTCCATATTGCCACAGATGACAAAGGCGGCGGCGGCACCGGCTGTCATTTTGGCATGGGCCAGTGCCGCGCCAAGCTTCTTCAGCAGGGCCTGTTCGGTGACAATGATAATCTCCCACGGCTGCCGGTTCACGGCGCTCGGTGCAGCCATGGCCGCCCTTGCGAGGGTGGTAAGCTGCTGTTTACTGATGGGTGTCTCGGTAAATTTTCGTACGCTCTTACGGTCAAGGATGGTATCAATCGTCTCGTTCATACACGTCTCCCGTTCTGCATTTGCCAGGCGTCAGTGCCCATTACCCTGCGTTCCTTGAAACTCTTCAAATCTGTCCACCGCATCCCTGTCATACCCCTTGCTCGCGATGAAAAGCTGCCGGGTGCAGGGCATGGTGAAACTGCCGGTCTGCAACTGCTCACGGGTAAACTCCTCCACCGCTTCACCCCGGTTCATCACATACATATTGTCACACATATAAGAGACGACCGCAAGGTCGCGACTCACCAGAATGCAGGTAAGTCAGCGTTGTTCACGAATATCCTGAAGGAGATTAAGGGCTTCCGCCTAAATGGAAACATCGAGGGCCGAGACAGGTTCGTCGAGGAGGATAAACTGCGGTTCGAGCAGCAGCGCCCGTGCCACCGCCACCCGCTGACGCTGGCCGCCGGAGACCGTCCCCATGACAATACCGACCGCCGCGGCGATAACCGCCACCAGCACAACCACCTCAAGGGTAAGCCGCGAGCCGAAGACAATGCGGCTGAAGATATCCCGCCCCATCTCATCGGTACCAAACCAGTGGGCGGCGGAAGGGGCCTGCAACCGCCCGGCGAGATCCAGGGCAATGGGACTGCAGGGGGCAAGCAGCCACTCTTTCAGGCGGTTGTGAAGTGGATGAGAACGGAGAACGTTGATTTTGGCATGATATCTGAGGGGCTCCGGGCGACGGGCCTGGCGGTCGATTCAGGGTAGCTTGAAACAGCTTGTATTTCGTTGATATTCGAGGCACAGGAAAAAATTTACTGCAGGTATAACTTTAATCTCGGAGTATAACGCTTACCTCCGATGATAATTTTTTCCTGTAACGAAGAAGATGGGCGATTATTCAAGGAATCCTTATGTTATCATGCTCCCTTCGACGAAGCAGAGTCTTGAAAATCCGCCGGGAATATGGCAAAGAAGCGCTGCAGAGCAAAAAGGCTCTCATTATTACAGGAGCACCATCATGCAACAACTCAGCGAAAACGAAAAAAACCGACAGATCAACCGCGAGGCCATAACCTC
>JALNVI010000101.1 GCA_023231425.1 Desulforhopalus sp.
CCGGGACGACCGAAAACGAAAAGAGAGTAAAATAAATCTGTTCCCTTTAATTCTAGGTTAAAAATGGAAATTGATTATCTCATTAATTATGCAAGAATTATTGGGCCCATTCTGACGGCTATATCAATATTTCTAGGTATTTATTATTTTTCGTTAAACGTCAGAAGGGATAAGGCTAAACAAACTCTCGATTATTGGGAAAAAATCAATCAGCAATTAAAAGAAGAAAAGAAAACACTCACTAAAGATTACGGAAAGTATATAGATGAGGAAATGGCATTATTACTTGTTGAAGACAAAGAAGAACGTCCTCGAATTAGTAAATTTCTAAATATTTATGAAAGGCTTTCGTTGGGTGTTAATATGGGCCTTTATGATGTGAAAGTATTAAATAAGTTGGCGGGCCAAGTGATAATAGATAACTTTTATAAGTATGAGAACTTCATTAATGCTCGTCGTATTCAAGTTAATAGAGACTTCTTATTTGTCGAATATGAAAAATTGGTTTTGCATCTTAAAAACAATAGAAAAAAACTTAACGAATAAGGTTAGATCGTGAGAGCAGAGCGAACCACGACCTGAACCGTTTGTTGGACAAGCCCGGTTATATATAGAAAAGAGCTTTTTGGGTTTGAGGGTTCTGGATAAACAGAAGTGAAGTACAGGCTGTTCCGTTGTCAATCTCTCAAATTTTGGGAAAAAATGTTCTGATACGTGAGGGTTTTCGAAGTAAATGGAGCGTTTTTTAACAAAATGATCCCTTGCCGGGAAACCCGGTTTTTCAAAAACTGATGATGTGGAATAAAGCTTACAGGCATCTCCTCCTGTAGCATCAGATGTGGCCGGTGCGTACGCCTGGCTGACGGACGTTGTATATCCTGGTTCTTATAATTTTCATTGCCGCTCCACATACCGGGCAAACCACTGTGCCATTGTCTGAAATGCCTTGCGGTGCTCCGGTAGAACAGTGTTTTGATATCGGTTGAAGAAGCTGTTTTTGAATTGTTTTATAACTGAACATGGGGAAAAGTGTCTAACTCCGACAGGCTTTTGGCGCTTACCTCTGAGGATAAATTTTTGACTGTACGAAGAAGATGGCGAAAGACTGGTTATTCAAGGTACCCTGTAATTTGAAAATGAAAAGGGTCGTTACCACCAGCAGCATGGTCCGCCGGTTTTTCTGTCATCCGGTATGTCCAGGAGAAAAATATGCCCAGAATTGTCTGGTCCATCCGTAATAAACTGGTTTTGATGATGCTCATCACCCTGCTCCCGGTAACCATGGGATGTGCGCTTCTGATTATCGACTTCTTTGGCGATCACTATAGCTCGGATGTCATGACCAGAGGGCGCAGCGCGCTCAATATGGTCAAGCGATATCTGGAAGATGTGGTGCACACCACCGAGCAGGATCTTGTGTTGCTGTCTGATATTGCCCCCTTGCAGGAGGCTGTGTTGATGCCGCTTGAAAAGATAAAAACTCTTTCTCAGGGGCAATCAGATCTGGAACATATATTTTCCAGATTTCTTAAAACCCGAAAGATGTACGATCAAATCCGTCTCCTCAATGCCGAAGGCCAGGAGGTATTCAGGGCCAACTTCAGGAACGGCATGGTGGAAACGATTCCTTCTGAAAAACTTCAGAACAAGGGTGACCGCTACTATTTTCGTGCTGCAAAGGCCTTGCCCCCAGGTACCATTTATGTTTCTGCCATTGATTTGAACCGGGAACACGGGAAGGTCGAATACCCACTGAAACCAATGTTGCGTATTGCCATTCCGGTGTACACGAAGGAAACCCGTTTTGTGGGTGTCCTTATTCTTAATTTTTATGCCCAGCCTCTCCTGGAGACGGCGACCTCTCGTGCCTTGCTGGACACGGGCGAAGGTTTCTGGATGATTACCGACCAGGATGGATTCTATCTTAGTCATCCGGATCCTGCAAAATGCTGGGGCGGTCCCGCAGATCTCAATACTGGAGCGTGTCTGGTCAAGGATGATCCCCATTTCTTTAGGGACCTGCACTTACATAAAGACGACATACTCAACTATGCTGGAAAAACCTATCAGACGGTTTCGGTGCAGGTCCATCCCTGGCCGGATCAATCCCAGTTTCTGGTTCTGACCCACGCCGTGCCTGTGGTGCGTTGGTACAGCTACATCTTTGAGTCCGGAAAACCGATTATCATCCCCTTGTTTCTCATTGTCCTGCTGGCAGGCGGTTTGGCCTGGTTGCTGGGGCGGGATATCACCCGGCGTCTTGCCCTTTTGAATGGTGCTGTAGAAAAGTTTGCCCGAGGAGATTTCTCTGCAAAATCGCCTGCCCTGGATGGTAAAGATGAAATCAGTTTCCTGAGCCACCGGTTTAATACCATGGCTTCAGCACTGGATTCTTTTTATCGGGACCTGGAAGATCAGGTAGCCAAAAGAACGCAGGAGTTGCGTGCCACTAATGCTGAACTGATGACCAGCACATCCAAATTGCAGGCAATCCTGGATAATACAGTGGACGGTATCGTGACCATCGATCTCCAGGGGAGCGTCCAGACGTTCAATAAGGGGGCTGTACAGATTTTTGGCTATGAGGTGGAAGAAGTGCTCGGGCACAATGTATCCATGCTTATGCCCGAAAAGATAGCCTGCATACATGACAGCTATCTGCATCGGCAGGTGCAAGCTGGTGTTGCCCACGTACTGAACATGAGCAGAGAGGTTATGGCCAGACATAAGAACGGCGTTCATTTTCCCCTGAGTCTGGCTGTCAACCGCATCAATCTCGGAGATACTGTTCTCTTCACGGGGATTCTGCGGGATCTGACCGCTGCCAAGCAAACCCAGCGGAGATTAAACGCTACCTTTGAACAGGCTGCTGTGGGTCTCTGCCATGTAGGATTGGACGGCCGGTATTTGAAGGTCAATTCCACGTTATGCCGCATGTGGGGCTATACCAGAAGTCAACTTGAAACCATGACCGTGATGCAGACTACCTGGAATCCGGACCGGGCTGATACGTCGCAGCGATTCGACGCATTGCTCGCAGGCCAGACGGCTTCAATCTCGGTGGAAAAACAGTACAAAATCGCTGATGGCACGCCGTGGTGGGGAGGGCTGACCGCGGCTGTTGTCAGGGATGATGACGGGCAGGTCGAGTATATCATTGCAGTTATCGAGAACATCAACGAACGCAAACGAAATGATGACGAGTTGCGGAAACTGTCTCTCATTGCCAGGCGTACGGACAATTTCGTGATCACCACGGATACGCAGGGATACATCACCTGGGTCAACGATGCCTTTATGCACAAAACTGGCTATTCCCTTGAAGAGGTTCTGGGGAAAAAACCGGGAATTCTCCTTCAGGGACCGGAAACAGATCCAGACACAGTCAGATACATGAGCCGTCAGATGAAGAAACAGGAAGGGTTTGAGGCAGAGATTATCAATTATGACAAATGGAAAACTGCCTATTGGGTGCATCTGGAAGTGCAGCCCATGAAAAACGAATCCGGCTGTGTTATCGGATATATGGCTATCAATCAGGAGATTACTGAACGCAAGAAGAACGAGGCCATGCTTATTAAGGCCCGTAACGAGGCGGAAGATGCTATGCAGATCGCGGAATTGGCCAACGAGGCCAAGAGTGATTTTCTGGCCCGCATGAGCCACGAGATCCGCACACCTATGAACGGGGTCATCGGTATGACCCATCTGCTCCTGCAAACCGACCTGGTTCCCAAACAACGGGATTTTGCCTTGAATGTGCGAAAATCAGCCAAAGCACTGCTGCGGATCATCAACGATATCCTTGATTTTTCCAAGGCGGAGGCTGGACGGGTGGATCTGGAATCCATTCCCTTTTCCATGGAGCAGGTCATGGAGGAACTCTCCAGTCTGACAGCGTTCAGTGCCGCAGAAAAAGGCGTGGAATTAACGATTTTTATCCATAATGATGTTCCTGATGGTCTAATTGGAGATCCGCTTCGTTTCAACCAGATCCTGCTAAATCTGGTCAGTAACGCCATCAAATTTACGAAAATTGGTGAAATCGTAATTACGGTCAAGCGGATGTCTTTGCGTGATGATCAGGTAAAGCTGGTCATTACCGTACAGGATACCGGGATTGGTATTCCGGAGAACGCATTGGCCCATCTCTTTGACTCCTTCACCCAGGCGGATGGTTCCACCACCCGTAAATACGGGGGAACCGGACTGGGCCTGGCCATCAGTAAACATCTGGTGGAGCTCATGGGGGGAACCATCGACGTGAAGAGCACTCCGGGGAAGGGAACAACCTTTTCTTTCCCGGTCACCATGGGTGTGCAGAAACAGCTGAAAAAGATGCCCGTACCGAGTCCGGACCTGCGTGGGACAAGAACTCTGGTGGTGGAAAACAATGCAACCACCAGAAATGTTCTGCACCAGATACTTGAGTCCTTCAGGTTTAAGGTTACAGGAGTCGGTTCTGGACAGGAGGCCTTGCAGGTTGTGGAAACAGCCATGCAGAACAAGGTGCCGTTCCAGCTGGTTATCCTGGAATGGAAAATGCCCGGCCAGGATGGCGTTGAACTTTCAAGAGAAATTCGAAAATGCGGGGGATGGGACGGTGCACCGCACATTCTCATAGCCCCGGCGGATGTCCGGGATGAGGTAGGCAGCCGAACAGATCTGGCAGACATAAGCTGTGTCCTGTCTAAACCGGTGTCCAAATCTCCACTGTTCAATGCGATCATGGAATCCTTCGGCCATCAGCCCCGGGAAATGCTGCAATCCGAGCAGCATGGTCTCTCGGATACGTTGAGCCATGTCCAGGGGGCGCGTATCCTGGTTGTGGAGGATAACGAAATCAACCGGCAGGTCATCCGGGAACTTCTGGAGCAGGCCGGGCTGCGGGTGGAAGAGGCCTTTGACGGCGAATCCGCTTTGAAAATTCTGGCCCATGAGGATCATGGTATTGATCTGGTGCTCATGGATATTGAAATGTCGGGTATGAACGGCTACGAGGTCTGCGGCAGACTGCGCAAGAGAAAATTTCTGCACAATCTTCCTATTCTGGCCATGACAGCCCACGCCATGCAGGACGATCGAGAAGAAAGCATTTCTGCAGGGATGAATGATCATCTGATCAAACCCATTGAGCCGGAAACGGTGTATGCGGCCATTGCCAAATGGGTCCCGGCCAGAAAAACAATTCAGAACGGGACAAAGAAACCGCTTCTCCCGATTCCGTCCGCCGAAGCGGTCCTTCCTGCAATGATTTCTGGTCTCGACATGAAAGCCGGACTGCGACGCATCGGCGGAAACCCCCTGGCATACAGCAGGGCTCTGCGCCGTTTTGCAGATCTGCACGCTGCCGTTCCGGAGCAATTGCGGGCTGGTCCAGATTTTCAGGAAATCCCCCATATTGTGCACGGACTCAAAGGCGTAGCCGGAAATCTCGGAGCTGTTGAACTGGCCCGGTGCTGTTTTGATATAGAACAGCATATTGAGAAACGTGACTCCGTTCAGATCCAGCTTGGCCTTTTGGCAGACTGTCTTGAGAAACTTGGCACTGACATTAACGAAGCGGTTCCGGTAGAAAATCCGTCGGTTGCCGCCTCTGCTCCAAGGGATACGGGGCACTGTGCCAGACTTGCGGCAATTCCTGCTCTCCTGGAGTCTGACGTGGTCCAGGCTCTGGAAATCTGGGAAGAGATCCGCCCCGATGTTGAACGCTCTTTTCCAGCTCAGGCAGCCCCCCTTGATGCTGCACTGCAGCAATTCAAAATTGAAAAAGCCGCATCACTCATTGCCGACATCCTTTCTACCCTTCGGTGTGAGACTGACCCTGCACAACAGGAATAACAGCCATGAACTTTCCTCCCAAGATTCTTATTGTTGATGACCAGCCGGACAACATCCATGTACTCATCGGGGTGCTCAAAGATACCTATACTCTGATCGCTGCCGGGGATGGTCCCCGTGCCCTGGACCTGCTCAAGAAAAAGCCTCTCCCCGATCTCATTCTCCTGGACATCATGATGCCGGGGATGGACGGCTACGAGGTCTGTCGGGTGTTGAAAGCGGATCCAGCTACAAATAAGATCCCGGTTATCTTTATTACGGCCATGACAGAGGTGGAAGATGAGGCGAAAGGATTTGCAGCCGGCGGCGTGGACTACATTACCAAGCCCGTGTCAGCGGCCATCGTTCTTGCCCGTGTGAGGACCCACCTCGCCCTGGCAAATCAACAGTTCGTCTGCGAAAGGACCGTGGGCGAGCAGGTTGCCACGATTTCCAAGGGTCAGAGGGACGCGATCTACATGCTCGGGAACGCCGGTGAATACAACGACGACGACACGGGTGTGCATATTTGGCGTATGGCCTCGTACTGCAAAGCCGTGGCCAGGGCACTGAAGTGGTCCGTTGAGGCACAAGAGAATCTGCTCCTGGCCGCTCCGATGCACGATACCGGCAAGATCGGGATACCCGACGCCGTTTTGAAGAAGCCCGGCAAACTCACGGAGGAAGAATGGGCCATTATGCGTAAGCATACAACCATCGGCCATAAGATCCTTTCCGTAAGCGACACACCTTTATTTGCCATGGCGGCGGATATTGCCCTCTGCCACCATGAGAGATGGGAGGGGGGCGGATATCCCAGGGGGCTTGTCGGCGAGGATATTCCCGCGTCCGCCCGGATTGTAGCCCTGGCTGACGTTTTCGACGCACTGACCATGGCTCGTCCCTATAAAGAAGCATGGGAGACAGACAGGGCCTTCGAGTATCTGTCGGACAGCCAGGGACATTTTGATCCGAGTTTCCGAGATAAATTCATTTCGATTAAGGATTCCATACTGGAAATAAAGAAACACTGGGATAAAAAAACTAAAGACAAAAAAATAGAAAAAACTGACTGATTCGTTGATTAAACTGCTCCTTTACCATGTCGCTGCTGGATTTAAGTAATAAGGGGACAGATTTATTTTGTTGTTGCAGATTCAGACAAATGTATCTAAATCTAATGTATGCTGCGATCAGCCAAAATAATTCTTCCTCAGGCCACTCATCACATAATGCAGCGGGGCCATAGCAGACAAACGGTATTTGTTTCTGATGATGACTGCAACTACTATCGAGAAACTCTTGTAGAGTTTAAACACGAATACAATTGCAGAATTTATGCATACTGCCTGATGACCAGTCATGTCCACTTGAGAGTTGATCCTGGGGATAAACGGGAGTTATTGTCCCTGCTGATGAAACCCGTGGCTGGTCGTCGGGCGCGTTATACCAATAAGATCGAAAAGCG
>JALNVI010000102.1 GCA_023231425.1 Desulforhopalus sp.
ATGGAATGGCGTTTATTGATTTTGGCGTGAGCCGTAAATTCGCTGCCATTATCCAGAGTTAATGTCTCCTTACGGCCTGTAATTGTGTCGAAAAGTCCATTTGTAACTGAGGCGGCCTCATCCTTGCACTTCGTCTGTGTTCGGCCACAAAGCGTGAAGCGACTGGTACGCTCTACAAGAGTAACAAGGGACGCATTCTGCCCATAAACAGTATCTCCTTCCCAGTCGCCAATCCGCTTCCTCTCATTAACGATCTGAGGATGATTTGCGATGTCTATGCGGTCTGGAATAAAAGAAATCCCGGTTCGTTTGCGTTTACCGCCTTTCCAGCGACGTTTGCCGTATCGCAGTAAATATGTGTAGAGTTTTCCGCCCTTTTGCCGGTCTTTGTCAATCCAGTTATAAATCGCTGTATGACAAACGTGCTTTTGCAGAGGTAATTCAATAGAAAATCGATAGCTTATAGACTCTGGGGACCACCCCGGTCGGAGCCACTTTCGTATAGTCTGCAATACTTCAGAGCTTTATTTGGTGGCCTTCCTGGCAAATTTTCGTTTGCCGATTGCTAAGACATGAGCATTGAAAGGATCATATTTCCCTGCAAAAGAGTTTCGACGGATGTTACGTGAAATTGTACTCTCAGGACGATTCAGCGTGCCGGTAATCTCCGTCAGTGATCTTCCTGTTTAAAGGAAGGCCAGGATCTGGTACTTTTCTAAAAGAGTGCGTTGCTGGCGGTGCTGGAACCTGTGCATGCTAACCCATACCGGTCGCGCGCGCTCTTTCATCTGGGAACCTTGAATAATCGCCCACCTTCTTCGTTACAGAAAAAAATTTATCCTCCGACAAAGCGAGGAACGAGACGTCGAGGTAAGCGTTATACTCCGATATCCAAGCATGGCTTTAATAAATTTTCTTCTGTGCCTCGAATATGAACGAAATACAAGCTGTTTCAAGATTCCCATCTCACTGTTGCACTTATTGTTCTGATTCAGTTCTCGTTAATTCTTCTGGCGGTCGTCTGGTCACTTATGAGTCGCAGTGCAAATGATAAAAACTCATTATCCGAAAAGGATACAGGAAAATCACATGAACTTACTTGACTATTTCAATGGAAAAACAGGATTTGGCGTAATATCAACATCAAATAAACAGGGAGAGGTAAACAGTGCCGTTTATGCAAAACCCCATGTCATTGATAATAAAACCATAGCTTTTATCATGCGAGACAGGCTCACCCGAAAAAATGTCACCGAAAACCCCCAGGCGCATTACATGTTTATCGAGAACGATAAAGGATTTCATGGGGTTCGACTGAGTTTAACTCTGCTGGAAGAGACTCAGGATCAGGAGCAGATAGAGGCCTTGTCAAGGCGATCTCCAGCTGATAAAGCTGATGATACGGAAAGATACCTCGTCACCTTCACTGTAAACAAGGCTTTAACGCTCGTAGGTGGAGAGGAAGCCCTGCTGTAAGTATCCACTGCCAGCAAAGCCCATAAAAAATCACCCTCTGGCAGATGACATGCCAGTGGGTGATTTTTTTAGAGAAACAGATACTCCGAACTCAACCACACAGCCCTTCTCAGCAAGGGAAAACTTCCCTCAATCCAAGTTCCCTGCTTCTTTCCTCGATGCGCACCACAAAAGATATGCGAGCAGGAATGCCTGCAAGCCAAAAAATACTGAAGTCATGACATTCATCATCTGGCTTACGTTGAATGTGCTATAGAGTTCGTCTGCAAAAAGATGACGGTTTATATTACGCAGGATAAAGAATTCGATAAAACCAATAATAATTACTTTATACCTCATCGGGTTGCGGGAAGCCATCCAGGCGAGAGAGCCAAGAACAAATGCAAAAGATCCAATTATTCTTGTAAAATAAATATTTGCAGTGCTCCAATCGAGGGTGCCGCCGTAAATTGAAATAGCGGTTTTTTGAAAATCAATTGAAAACATCAGCCCAAAACCAAAAATAAGATGGAAGAGGGCAATGAAAAGAAGGAGTGCTTTGAGGCAATGAAGAGCATTCATTTGGCAGGGCCGTAAATTTATTGTTATGATATCAGCTGTATTCCTTTAATGGCAGAGCAGTCCTTTTCCTTTCGGGAAAATGATCAACAACAAACCGAACGGAGTAAATAATGACCTGCCAACAGGATTGTAACCAGTTTGCTCTGGCAATGGAACTCTTAATCGGCGAGGGTTACGGCGCTGGTGATGCAGGCAGGGCATGCCCTGTCTCTGCGGTGACGGCAATCGTAACGGGAAAATGGCCACCGTTCCCGAAGCAATGGTTTTTCTCAGAGAGAATTATCGGTTGATCAGGCCTGTAGAATACCCTGCAGGTTTTTATCTAAATGGGAGGGAGGAATTCCGATGGCGAAAAGAGATGATGCGATTGCAGAGAAAATTAAAAATCTGCTTGAAAGGCAACTCCTTGCGGTGCTGGCAACGCAGGGTGACGGTCAGCCCTGCACAAGCCTTATGGCCTTTGCTTTTACGGAGGATTTACAGTCTTTTCTGTTTGCAACGTCCATCTCTACCCGTAAATACAAGAATATAAAAGGAGAATCCAGGGTTGCTCTCCTTGTCGACGATAGATCAAATAATGGAGAGGATTTTCAGAACGCATCAGCTCTTACTATTTTAGGTGAAGCGTGTGAAGTGGGTTTAGAGAAAAGAGATTATTACTGCGGCTTATATGTAAAACGACACCCTTCTCTGGAGAGTTTTTTGGCAGCAGAGTCAACTGTATTATTTAAAATGGATGTGCAAAAGTATCTCCTGGTCTCAAAGTTTGAGAATGTTGTCGAGTATCAGATAAAAGAGGAGAAAGCTGTGGCTGCCGAATAAAGAGGTTTTGTAATCTGCCTCTGTGGTGATTGCCGCAACTGCCAGGAGCGTTTTACCTGCAGGGTACCTTGAATAATCTCTGTCACTGAGGAATCCATGAGACTTGTCTACACACTGTCAAACCTGATTTTCTGCTCTTTCCTTCTCTTGCCTGCAATTGCCAGCAGCCAGGAAAAGTCCCAACAAAACGCAGGTAGACCACAGACCGGCTGGTCAACTCTTATACAGGGAGGGGCTGTATATCAATTTGACAGCGATCTTGATGGAGGAGGCAGCTACAGCAGCAGCCGATTTAATATGGAAGCTGGGCAAAATTACGCATGGAGTAGAAGAGATAGTGCCTCTTTCGCTTTAGACTACAGTTACGATGCGTATGATTTTTCAGATGGAGAATCAGGTGGTATCCTGGGGTCCCCATGGGAAGACATCCATACCCTGTCCATAAGCAGCCCTCTGCGAAAGGGTATAGGGGAGAGATGGACTGCTTTTTTGATCCCCTCGCTGCGCTCAACTGGAGAGTCTGGTGCTGATTTCAGTAAAACACTTACCGGAGGTGGTTTGACCGGCGTCTCCTGCAGGTTTGGTGACCGATTGACCATTGGACCGGGACTCGGAGTTTTTACTCAACTTGAGGATTCTGCCACGGTCTTTCCGGTATTGATTGTTAATTGGAAAATAACTGACCAGTTTAGTCTTGAGACAGGGAGAGGACTGGCAGCAACACTGGGACCTGGATTGACACTGAGCTATCTTGCAACCCCCAATCTCCGTCTTGCTGTGGGAGGCAGATACGAAAAGCTGCGTTTTCGTCTGGACAAGACCGGCAGCGCTGGCAGTGGTATCGGTGAGGACTCCTCTTTTCCAATATTTGCCAGCTGCAGCTACAACATTACCCCCAAGGCTGTCGTAAGCCTGATGGGTGGTGTAGAAACTGGTGGAAAATTAAAGCTGGAAAACAACAGGGGATACTCCATCTGTGAAGAAACATACGATTCTGGCATCTTGAGTGGGATTGCTTTCAGCGTAAGATTGTAGGGACCTGTTGGATAATGACCACTTCCCCCACATCAGCGTTATTTTGATCTAAGAAAAAACCTTTTGTCCGACAGGATCCTGGATGCTGATTCACCCAAAGACCTTTATTGAACGACGAAATATGAACAAAATCAGTCGGTACACGAGACCTCTCAACGGATTTCTGCTTGCCTCGCTTGCATCTCTTTTACTAATAATTCCGAAGTATGTGATGGCAGAAGAACTTGTTATCGGTAATTTCTCCTTTGAGGGACTGGCAGGCTGGGAAAGAAAAACCTTTAAGGGGCTCACTGAATACAGCCTGACCTCGGAAAATAACATAACTGTTGTTAAAGCTGTGAGTCAGGGGGCAGCTTCAGGTATGGTGAAGAAGGTCAGCTTTGATCCCGAAAAGTATCGATACCTTCGCTGGTCATGGAAAATTCTGCATACGATATCAGGCGGTGATGAAAAAACGAAAGCAGGTGACGATTATGCTGCGCGAATCTATGTTGTCTTCTCAGGGAAATACTTTTGGCAGACGAAAGCAATCAACTACATCTGGGCCAACCATCTGAATACGGGGGCTTCTCTGGCAAACGCGTATACCTCCAGTGCAATGATGGTGGCTGTTCAGTCTGGACCCGGGAATACCGGACAATGGCAGAGTGAGAAAAGAGATATCTTTACAGACTATAAAAATCTGTTTGGTTCCGATCCGGGGCAGGTCAGTGCTGTCGCCATAATGACTGATACCGACGATACGGGTGAAAATGCCACCGCCTGGTACGGAGATATTATCCTGTCAACCGATCCCTGACAGAGCCTGCGAATCTGCCTGCGGGTGGCCCGGATATGAATGAAAGAGAAGGTTTTCTGATGCCTGAAATATTGATTATGAAAAGACCCTGGATTGCAGCAATTGTGTTCTGCGTTTTTCTGGCAGGTTCTCTGACGGAGGGGTTCTGCAGTGCAGACACGTGGGAAAAAATTGATACGATTGAAGGAGTGACTTTATTTCGTTCTCTTCAAAAATCAGAGACTCTGCTTCCGTTCAAAGCTGTTGCCACGCTGAATGTTCCCTATCAAAAAATCGTTATGGCACTGGTGGATGCTGAGCATAAAAAACGCTGGGCACCCAAACTTAAATACGTAACTCTGCACAATAAAATTTCCACCAGCTCTTTTCAATACAGCGAATATTACACCACCCCCTGGCCTTTTTATGATCGAGAATTTCTCCTTCTCGGGCAAGTGGAATATAAAAAAGATCGTGTTTTGTTTTCTGCCCGCAACTCGCCTGACAAAACCCTTGCCGATAAAAAGCATCTGCTGGCCAATGTCAAGGTTATGGAATTTGCTATCATCCCTCTTTCTCCAGACACGACGCGGGTTGAGTTCACTTTTTCAGGAGACCTCGGAGGATGGATTCCTGATTTTGTGAAAAACATCATTCAAAAGAAGTGGCCTGTGCGATTCATACAGGCAATGCAGTCCTATATCCAAAAGACCCCAAACCTTGAAACACCGAGGTACCTGTCCCTTCAGAAGACAGAGCTGGAAATTCCTCAGGGTCTCAGAAATCCGCAGGCAGTCGACCGTATTCCTGCTGTTAAAAAGAGCGGTGGATGAAGAGGACACTTTCAGTAAAACCTTCTGCTGTCGCTGCGTTTCAGTGGTTCCGGGGAACTGCTGGAGGTAAATGGGGGCTTGTTTTCTCTAAGGCCTGTGATACTGTCTGTCCCGCTGTGCATTCTCCCGGTGGCAAGTCTTTGAGGGTCCCTTGAATACCCCGTCTTTCACCCATTTTCTTCGTTACAGTCAAAAAATTATCCTCCGACAAAGCGAGGAACGAGATGTCAAGATATCAAATATACACCTCCGTTCACGACTGGCGCCGTGAGTTTCACTACCATAAAAATCCGCTCCACTGTGAGTTTTTGTCTATTCACTGGAAAAAAAAGGGGTACTAACTTATGAAATTATTAATTCGAAATCTTGCACGCAGTACTACTGAAGAGGACGTAAGAATCCTCTTTGTCAAATATGGAACAGTACTCTCTTGTGATCTGGTGCTGGATAAGGATACTGCTGCGTCCAAGGGGTTTGCTTTTTTGGAAATGCCAAACCAGGGAGAAGCCAAAGCAGCTATAAAAAATTTGAATGGCAAGGATGTTGCCAAGAGCAAAATTCGTGTTAAAAAAGCTGAAAAGAAAAAGGCATAACGCCGTTAAGCGGTACAAATATTAAAAATATTGATGGTATAAGTATGGATAATAAGCAACCTGAGCAACCACATAATCCGTTGCACGGTGTAACTCTAGAGGACATTGTAACTCAGTTGCAGGAACACTACGGCTGGGACCAGTTGGCTCAAAGAATCAATATTAATTGTTTCAAAAGTCATCCAACAATTAATTCGTCGTTAAAGTTTTTACGGAGAACACCGTGGGCCAGAGAGAAGGTTGAGCATTTGTATCTGGCAACATTTGACAAGAAGGCATCTCGTCGGAACTGGAACAGAGACGGTGGCAACTCTGCACGATGATTTCTGATAACGTTGCCCGGCAAGGGGCCGGGGGGGATGACAGAATCGGTAATCACCACACATAGAACGGTGGGTTGCATCTATTAGGGGAAATTGTCACGACGTGATGGTTCCCCCGCAGGTGTGCAGGCAAGGCATGTCTTTTTGTCTCTACCGTGTGGTAATCGTTACGAAAATGGCCACCGCTGCCGAATACCGCAACACTGTCCTTTATCATCGGGGTCTCCCCCACCTCCATCTCCCCACATCCCCTTATTCCAAATTGAATCCCCGCCACGACAGCCGGTCGGTGTCGGCGTCTCCCCTGGCATAAGCTTCGTGCCAGCCCTCGGGAACGGGCTGGTCTTCGTATAATTCCTTTCGCCATGCTTCGAGGAAGCAGCGCTTTTTGTTCATGAAATCCGCGGCGCAGATCACGTTGCGTCCGGTTTTCTGGCGTAATCGCTCCAGCCAGAGAATACCCTCTTCGCAGCGCAGAAGGTGGTGATCAAGAATCAGGGTCTCTACGTCCATGGCCAGTTCTACGGCATGGGCCCACGCCGCCTCCTGCTCTTGAAGAGAGAGCCGGTTCAGATAGAGCGGGGGGCCCGATGCCAGCACGATCTGCGGATGCCAGGCGAGGATGGTGTCGATGGCTGCCTGATCCAGCAGCTGGATGTCGGAGGCATGGACAAAGGTGGTTCCCGGTTCAGAGATTTGCGTCATCATGACGGTTCCCTGCCTGCTGCGGCGAGCGCCGTGAAAGACCGGGAGAGAAAAGCGCATGGGGCCGCTCACCAGGCCTGATGCGTCGGCAATGTTATGACCTGCAGCCTCCTCCAGGTCCATGCGTCGCTGCAGCATG
>JALNVI010000103.1 GCA_023231425.1 Desulforhopalus sp.
CAGTGCCCTCTCGGTCTCCCGCCAGCCCACTTCAATGAGCTCATCTGCACGATGGAAGTCAAGAAGGGAACACTGCTCTTTTGAAATATTTATCGTGACATCAGGAGGATAAGCTGCAATTTTTTGTCGGGAAATGCAGCTCTGCATGGTTTCAAAGGCGTGGATCGCCACCTGGAAAGCCTCAATTCTGAAGTTATCCCTTTCCGGGAAGCTCGGGAGACTCAACTGCCACTTCCCGAGATACTTCTCCAGACCGTGAAGTTTCTCCCTCACCTTCGGCGGCTCCTCCCTTTTCACCACAAGCGCTGGATTGTTGCCGGAGAGGTTCACCGCCACGATACGGCACCCCTGTTCTTTAAAGGCAGGCGCGATGGGAATCGGATTAATTACCCCGCCATCCACCAGCAGTCGCCCCTCCAGTTCAACAGGTGTAAGGAAAAGGGGGATGGAGATGGAGGCCCGGATGGCATCAAACAAACTGCCCTTCGCCAGCCACACCTCCCTCTGCAGGGTGATATCGGTGGCAACAGCGGTGAAGGCGATGGGCAGATCCTCAATGTTGACATCCCCCACCATTCTGCGCAGCATGGAGATAATGCGGCGTCCCTTGAAAATACCCGAGGATTGCCATGAGAAATCAAGCATTCTTGCAATACCAACCTTATCCACCCCGCGTACCCACCGCTCATACTCATCAAGCTTGCCGGCAGCATATATTCCCCCAACCAGAGCACCCATGGAAGAACCGGAAATTGCCCGAATACGGAAGTCGTGCTCCTTCAGCCAGTGGATGACGCCAATATGCGCCAGCCCTCTCGCTCCACCACTGCCAAGTATCAGTGAAATATCTCTGTCATTATCAGTTCCGGCCGTCATTTGATCCATCTCCTGTTTGTTTCCAAAAATTTTCGCTTTCACAGCAGCATAATGCAGAATATCCCCCATGCAAACAAGGCGAATCCGCCCGCGAATTTTTTCCCTGTCAGCACCGGCGCAACTTTTCCCCTGTCCCACGAATTTAAAGAGACACAGTCACCCATGGCGAGCAGGGATGCCAGTGTTGAAAGAATTGCAACGGCGTGTTTTTTCTCAAAGAGATCCTCACATTCTTCTAACAGTTCCCTGACATCCACCGAGTATTTATCTCTCTGTGTTGTATGCAGAGAAGAGTTCTGCACAGGCAGTCAACCACGAACAAAATGGGGGGGGGAAAAATGAATGTATTCCAGAAATATCTTCCAATGGAAGATGAAGATTACATGAACGACCGTCAGCTTGAATATTTCCACGAACGTCTGTTCCAGTGGCGTAAAGAGATTGTTTCCATGACCGATACCACCAAAAGCGACATGCAGAATAACCGTCGCAGAAGTGCTGACATCCTTGATCTGGCCACCAGCTGTATTCGTTTCAATATGGATACGGGTAATATGCAGCGTCAGCGGGAAAACCTCTCCATGATTGATGTGGCCCTTGCCCGGATGGATTCAGGAGACTACGGCTACTGCATCCTCACCGGTGAAGAGATTGGTCTGCGCCGCCTCACCGTACAGCCTGCCGCGACTCTCTGCATTGAGGTTCAGGAGATGCTTGAGCGCAATACCCGCATGGCCGGTCAAAGGGTTGCAACCCCGGATTGCCTGGGATAACCCTTCCCGCAACGGATTACAAAAAAAGAGACTGTCCCCATCGGGACAGCCTCTTTTTTTATTTTCCTCCAGAAAAAGATTCTCCAGCAGGAGCTTACCCGACAGGAGTATACCCCGTCCTCTCCTGTGTCACCCTCTCCTCCACACCGGTCTGCACCCGGCGTTTCTTCAACAAAGGCAGGAACAGGGAGACGAGGATAAACCCGACACCAATCCCGCAGCCGAGAATGAGACCGGAGATCTGGGGAAAGAGCGCCGGAAAGGCATCATTACCAGTCACCGCAAGGGTACTTTTCCCGCCGATACTGGCAAAGAGAAAGCTGCCTTTAATCCAGCCGTAAATGAGAGTGTAGAGGAAGGCGCCAAGCAACCCGCCGAGGAGGAAGACCCAGGCGTCCCGACGCCCCGCGCCAAGCCCGACGAGGCCCGTTCCCGGACAGAACCCCGCCATTCCCCACCCCGCGCCGAGCAATACCCCGCCGACAACCACCCCCGTATAAGCCGATTTGACACTGAGGTGCGAAGCCACATTCAACACCCCGAAGTGGAGCAGCACAAAGAGGCCGATCATGGCAAAACCGATGCCAAAGAGGATGGCCTTCACCAGGTGCAGGTCACGAAAACGCAGCATGTCAATGATCTTCACCGGGTTAGCCGCCCCCGATTTCTGCAGAGTGAAGCCAAAAAGGAATCCAAGAAGTATCGCCAGTGCAATCTGCATGATTATTCCTCCCTTCCATAAAGGTGAAGCGCCATTGGAATGGCGACTGCGAAAGCTGCAGCGGCAAAGAGAAAACCGCTGAGAGAGGTCTGCATCATGCCGCTCATCATGTGGCCGCTGGTGCAGCCCCCGGCCAGCCGGGCACCGAGAAGGGCAAGGAACCCGCCGACAAAAACGCGCTGCAGCCGTTTCAGGCGCATGGAGTTCAGCTCTGCGCTCACCATCGAGGGTGCGTAGAGTTCAGGTTGCCCACGGCGTTGCATGACCCGGGCGATAAAACCACCAGCGATCATCGCCAGAATAAAGACCAGCCCGTAGTTCAGTGGTTTAGCAATGGCCTCAGCATATTTTCCGCCGCCTTCATTGAGGTAGGCGTTGGAACTGCCATAACCGCTCTTATTCTCCACATTCTCAGTCACCAGACCAGGCTGAACCTGATCCCAGATGATTCCATCAAGAATGGCATACTGGGTTGAAACACCGATTGGTTTCACCAGTACCACGGCAAGCAGGAAGCTGATCCCGAGCATGAGCCCGGAAAGCAGCCAGCTCCACTGTTTCTGTAACAGAATAGATTTCATAGCATTGCTCCTGAGGTTGAGGTTTATCTTTAAGAGAAAGTTGTCACATAAACATACCGCAGGAGATTCTATAATTCATTGATTTTCCATTTTTTCTTTGCCTCTATAATTGATGGGGCCAGGAAGATCTCCATAGCCATCTCTTCTTTTTCCACGTATGGATACAGCATGCTGCAAGACCGGGGACACGGTGTACCCTGATGGCGGCGAGACATGCGTCGTTTAGAAGAGGAGCGGTAAGATTTTCCATCCATACCTGCCACTCTCCCCCGGAAAATATTTTCCCCCGTAAAAAGCGTGTAAGAACTTCCATGTTGTCGCCTTCCCCGTTTCACGATACGGTAGAGTTTTCTTTTCCTCATACTGATAAAAATAACTCTGTGGATACTATGAATATTACGAAATTCGCCATTCCTGAAATCATCTTCGGCCGCGGCAGTTTCCGCCACGTAGCGCCATGTGCTCAGCGCCTCGGAGCACGCCGGATATTACTGGTCAGCGAGGAGGGTATCGAACAGGCGGGCTGGGTGGACCAATTGCGGCAAATGCTCTCAGCAGAAGGTTTTGAACAGGCATACTACTCCAATGTCTCTTCCAACCCCCGCGACTTCCAGATTGAGGAGGGAGCCCGCTTCTATCGCGAACAGAAGGCGGATGTCATCCTCGCCATCGGCGGAGGATCCACCCTCGATACAGCCAAGGGTATCGCTATCATCGCCTCCAACGGCGGGAAAATCAGCGACTACGAAGGGGCCAACCAGGTGCATAATCCCCTGCCGCCAATGCTGTTTATAACCACGACTGCGGGCTCAGGGTCCGATGTCTCCCAGTTCTGTATTGTGACCAGTGTGGAGAGACAGGTAAAAATGGCGATCATCTCCCGCACACTGATTCCCAACATCTCCATCATTGACCCCCTGCTGCTCACCACAATAAGCCGTACACAGATCATTTATTCAGCAGTGGATGCCATCGCCCACGCCGTAGAAGCCTACCTCTCCATCATCTCCTCGCCTCTGACCGAGCTGCACTCTCTGCGGGCCGTGGATAAAATTCTTGCCGCCCTGCCACAGGCCGCTGAGAATAAATCCCTTGATGCAATGGAAGTGCTGAGCTCAGCCTCACTCTCCGCCGGGATTGCCTTCTCCAATGCCAGCCTCGGTTCGGAGCACGCCCTTGCCCACTCCCTCGGGGGACATTTCGACATGCCCCACGGAGTGGTGCATCCCATCCTGCTCCCGGCGTTCATGCGCTACAACCTCGATTTTGCAGAGAAAAAACTGGCCCGTCTCGGCGAGGTAATCCTTAACCACCGCCAAGGCAATGATCGGGAAACAGCACTTGCGGGCATTGCCCGACTGGAAGAGTTTTTCGGTACCCTCGGAGTCAGCACTCGATTGCGCGATGAAATTCCCCCGGAAAAACGCGATCTGCTCAAGGAAGTGTGCCAGATGGCGGTCAACGACGCCTGCACCCTCACTAATCCGCGTCCCACTTCCGCCCATGAGCTGCTGACCCTCTGCGGAGAGGTATGGTAATGCGCAAGATTGCCTCCCTTGAAGACCTCATCGGCCTCGACCACGGCAAGATCGGTCACTACGAGGCCCTGCAGATGAATATGCACCGTCTTGAAATCATCAACGACCAGTTGCAGCAGAGCCGCGCCGAGATCCAGACCATCCTTGATGGTCTCACTGACATCATGCTGGTGCTCAACGACCAGCTGGAAATTATCCGGGCCAACAGGGTCTTTTACACCCAGTTCCCGGAGATAGAAGGACAGCGGGAAGGCTGGCACTGCTATCAGATCTTCGGCAATGCCGACAGCCCCTGTGAAAACTGCCCAGCGGTGGCAGCCCTCCACACCGACAGCACGGTACACAGCAGCCAGATCCACGAGATTGACGGAACCTTCCGCCACTTTGACATCATCGCAACCCCGCTGGTACTCGGCGGCACCCGCAGGGTGCAGATATTTTACCGCGATGTCACCCGCGATAAACAGCTCCAGGCAAAATATACCGAGGCAGAAAAGATGGCCACCGTCGGCGTGCTGGCGGCGGGGGTCGCCCATGAGATCAACAACCCCCTCGCCGCCATCCAGGGCTTTGCCGAGGGACTCAAGCGACGCATGGGCCGAATTAAAGGGGAGGAAGATGTGCTGGCCGACTTTCGTGAATATACCAGCACCATCCTCAGTGAATGCTCCCGCTGCCGCAATATTGTTCGCAATCTGCTCAGCTTCAGCCGTCCGGTGGCGGCACGGCGCAGCTCAACGGATATCAACCGCTGCATAAGGGATACCCTCTTCATTCTCAAAAATCATATTGAGGAGCAATGCTCTATTCAACTGGAACTGGATCTCGACGAGAAGCTGCCGAACATCCACGGCGATGAATCACAGCTCAAGCAGGTAATCATCAACCTTTGTACTAATGCAATAGATGCCATGTCCGGGATGGGAGGACGTGTTATCATCAGCAGCGCCCGAACCAAAAAGAATGGAACAGCAGGTGTAGAGTTCACCATCCGCGACGAGGGTTGCGGCATTTCACCGCAACACCGTGAAAAACTCTTTGAGCCCTTTTTCACTACGAAGACCGTCGGCAAGGGAGTGGGTATCGGCCTCTCCACCTGCTACACTATCGTCGCCAGCCATAACGGCGAAATCAGCGTGAAGAGCACCCCGGGCAAAGGGGCTGCATTCACCGTTTATCTCCCCGTGGAGGCACCATGAAACAGAAATCAGCAATCCTTGTTATCGATGACGAACAGTCTATTCGCCGTCTGCTGGAAAAAGAGCTTCGCGCTCCCTCACGCACCATTTATACGGCAGAGGACGGGGCCCATGCACTGAAGATAATCAAGGATCAGTGGCTGGATGTGATCATCATGGATTTGAAGCTGCCGGATGTCTCGGGACTGGAGCTGCTGGTCAAGGTGAGGGAGACGATACCGGATGCTGAGGTAATCATGATTACCGGGCACGGTGATGTCGATACAGCAGTGGAGGCGATTAAAACCGGGGCCTGCGACTTTATAGAGAAACCCTTCAACCTTGAACATCTTGACCTCGTGGTTGAAAAAGCCCGCCAGCGTGCTTCCCTTTCGAAAGAAAACCGTCTGCTGCGCATGAACAACAGAAACACGGGAAAACCTCCGCTCTTTATCGGCAACTCACAGGCCGTCCAAAATATTCGGTTTCTCGTTGAGAAAGTGGCTCCAACCTCAGCTCCGGTATTGATCACCGGGGAATCCGGCACCGGCAAGGATGTCGTGGCCAGTCTCATTCACAGCCTGTCCCCGGCAGGCTCCCAGTCCATGGTGATAAAGAATTGTGCCGCTCTCGACCGGGATCTGGCCCGCAGTGAGCTCTTCGGTCATGCCCGCGGGGCATTTACCGGTGCCAGCGAGGCCTCTGAGGGTTTGATGAGTTTCGCCCACAACAACACTCTTTTTCTTGATGAGGTGGGCGACCTCTCCCTGGAAATTCAGGCATCCCTGTTGCGGGTCCTCGAGGACGGAGCCTACCGGAGGGTAGGTGAAAAGCAGGAACGCAGGGTAAATATCCGCCTTCTTTTCGCCACCAACCGTAACCTCGCAAAAGCGGTGGAAGAAGGACATTTCAATGAGGCCTTCTACCACCGCATCAATGTCTTCAATATTGAGGTCCCGCCCCTCGCCAAACGCAAGGAAGATCTCACCCTGCTGGTGGAATACTTCCTTACCCGCCTCTGCTCCAGAGGAAAACAATGCACCATTACCAGCGAAGCGATGTCCGACATCTTTCGCTACTCCTGGCCGGGGAACGTGCGAGAGCTGCGCAACGTCCTTGAGCGCTCAATCATCCTCGCTGAGAACAACCTTATCACCGAAAGCTGTCTGCCGAGGGAACTGGTTTCCACCCCCAGCAGCGGCAATAGACTGAGCCTCGCAGCTGTAGAACAGGAGCATATTCTAAAAATGCTCGACTTCTGTGCAGGAAACCGCCAGCAGACCGCTGACATCCTGGGCATCGGCCGTAAAACCCTTTACCGCAAACTCTCGGGATATGATGTGTCAAAATGACACGAAGGCTGTTTTTTATCGGGTCACTTTGGGTAAAAATACTAAAAATATTGCTATTTCAGCATGTTATACAGCCCTGGTTTTTTCATTCTTTCTTCACATCTTTCACATCACTTTGTTTTCCTGATCTTTGCCTTGATTATTTTGCCGCAGCGAAATTTGTCCACCAGGCCTCTTTAGACCCCTGCCGCCAGAGCG
>JALNVI010000104.1 GCA_023231425.1 Desulforhopalus sp.
GAGAAAAGGGGCCGCATCGGCAAGGGAGAGCTGGAAGGGGTTGGCCTTTTTGAGAGGGATGTGATCCCCGTGAAAATGGCTGATCACGACATCTGTTGCCGTCCTCAGATGGTGGAGGATGGTGTCTCTTATCATGCTGCCGGTGCGCACCTGAAAGGGGTGGGGAAGCCTGCCGTGGCGGATGTATCCCAGAGCAATGCCAGGATCAATGAGGATGCGCCGGGTTCCCGTGCATACCATGCAGGAAAGCCCGCGAACTCCCAGAGATTCTGTCCCGAGAATGGCAATATTCATGGTGTCTTCTCCGTAATTTCTCAAAAAGATAAAGCAAAAAGGGAGAAAGGAGACAGGAAAAAGCAGGACAACGAAACCCGATGCTGTCTGTTGTCGGATGAGACTGTTTCCAGGTACCCTTGTAAAAGACGGAACAGCGAAAAGATTTTTTGGGACACCCAGTCTTTCTCTTTTTCCCTTTCTCCTGCCTCCTTTCTCCTGTCTCCCTTTTTCTGTCTTCCTTTATTTTTTACTGCGACCCATGAAGAGCCAGTAGACGAATCCTGCCGCGGCAATAGAGGGCAGGGACGATCCCAGAGGGAGATTCATGGCAGCCATGGTCTCGAAAACGGCGAAGCCGATGCCCCATGCCGTGAGTGCTGCCCGGTTGACTCCCTTGAAATACCAGTAGGGTCCGTCTTTTTCGTTCAGCGCCGCGGTGTCCATGGTGCGCGTGTTCAGGATGAAATAGTCGGTGAGAACAATGCCGAGGATGGGAACAAGCATGGCTCCGATGAAGAGGAGGAAGGATTCATACCGGGCCATGGGAAAGACGAGGGCGACGAGGATGGAGAGAATACCCGCGATCCAGATAGTGGCTTTGGGGCGGATGCGCTCGGAGATATTCAGGGCCGAGCAGGTGGAAGAGTAGAGATTGGCAAAGTCTGAGGTGATGGTGGAAAAAACCACCAGCAGCAATGCGGGAACGGCCAGCCCGAGAGATCCCATGGTTTTCAGGATGAGCATGCCCGGGTCGGTCTCGCCGGTGATGAGTGTGGCGACCAGCCCCAGAATATACATCCACGAAGAGACGATAAAATATCCCCACCAGGTGTTCCAGAAGGAGGAGGTGGTGTTTTTGGAAAACCGGGCATAATCTGCCACCATGGGCATGAAGGAGATGGGCATGGCGATGACGAGGTCAAGGCCGCTCATGAAACTCATGGTCTGAGGTTTGTCGATGGCAGCCGCCACCCCGATCTCTTTAAAGGAGACCACCGTCATCAGGCAGACCACAATGAGCAGACCGATGACCGCCGAGTTCTGCAGGGTTCTCCACACGGGTTTCTCCGTGAGCAGCGCCCAGAGCAGGGTGATCATGCCGATGAGCACGATCCAGAACCGTTCCGAAGAGGGGACGGGTGCGAAATTGGCAAGCATGGCCCCTGCGTGGCCGCTGATGATAAGCATGATGGCCGCCCAGCCCACAAGCTGGATGATGTTCAGGATCGCCGGCAAAACGGAGCCCCGGATGCCGAAGGAGGGGCGCAGCGAAATCATGGCCATGACCCCGTGGTCAGATCCCGGAATGCCGCAGCCAGCCATGAGGGTGGTGCCGATGACATGCCCGAGGATAATGGCGATAAGTCCCGGGACGAGTCCCATGGGGGCGAGAAATCCTCCTGCCCATATTTCGGCCAGGGAAATGGCCACCCCGGACCAGAGGAGAAAATAGTCGGCGCCCCTGAAGGTGCGTTGTGTTACGGGCAGCGTCGTGTTTTTCATGGAAAAAAGGCCTCCGGAAGAGAACAAAAGTGATGAGAGGGTGCGGGGTAATAATGATGAGCGCATCCGTAAAAGTAAAGGAACCTTGAAAAAACTTGTGTTTTGGGGATGTGTCAAAAGAGAGGTTATACCATTTCCACTTTGTGTTGGCGAATTCAAAGGGAGACGGGAGACGGGAGACGGGAGACAGGGAAAAGCAAAAGACGGTACGGCATTTTACCGCGAAGAACGCGAAGGAAGGCAAAAGCATTTGAGGGATTTCCTCGTGGTGCCAGCGTGGCGAGGATTGTTTCGCGGGGTATCTGGTGATAGTTACCGCGACGATTGCCGCACCACCGTAGAGACAAGGCATGCCTTGTCTAAAGAACAACATTGTGGGAAATCAGTACCGTGCTGTTTTGCTACCAGGGATAATACAATTCCGCTGTTGCATCCGTGACAATCACCACTTCTATCACCTCCACCGTGGTCGCCATGGCCCATGTTAGACAAGGCATGCCTTGCCTCTACAAAAAACGCCCACATTGCGGGAATTACCGCCGTGTTGATGTAATTCCGACGTTTATTCCCCTTGATTTATCCAATGTCTTGTTTTTCCACACATCTTTTGAATATACATTCAACGGAAACATTGACAAACAGCCCTGGGGTGAGTATTTATTTTGAATGATCACTCAAAAAAGTGAACATGAAACTGCAAAGAATATTTTATCTCTATAAAAAAGAGGAAATTACCATGTCCCTTAAAGAACAGTTAGCAGCGCTGAAAACAGAAAATGCCTCTAAAATTCCCGCAGGGACACAGGCCGTTATGGCAGGAGACCTCCAGGCGCTCGGGGAGTCCGGTATTGTCGAGAGGGCTCCGAAAGTTGGCGATAAGTTAAAAAACTTTACTCTGCCCAATCACCTTGGTGAAACTCGCAGTCTCTCCCAATTACTGGAGAAAGGTCCGGTTGTTGTCACCTTTTACAGGGGCGGCTGGTGCCCGTACTGCAACCTGGAATTGAGAGCGTTTCAGCAGGTATTGCCGGAAATTGAGGCGGCCGGTGCCACTCTGGTGGCGATTACTCCGGAACTCCCGGATGAGTCGCTGTCTACCAAAGAAAGGGATGGACTCAAGTTTGAAGTGCTTACAGACAAAAACTCAGCCTATGGCCGCGAGCTGGGTGTTGTCTTTACCCTGACGAAAGAGCTTGTTGGAATTTATCAGAGCTTTGGAATCGAGGTGGAAAAGCACAATGGCGAAGGACAATTTGATCTGCCCCTCCCTGCAACCTTCATCGTGAATGCAGACGGAACAATCACCTGTGCTTTCGTCGCCGTCGATTACACGTTGCGTGTTGAACCTTCTGATGTTGTAGAGGAATTGAAAAAACTGGTCCACTCCCCCGTATAATATCCCCGCTCTTCATCCGGGGAAAAGGAGGCAGGAGAGGGGAGACAGGAGGCAGGAAAAAGCAAAAGGCCTTTGTAGAGACGCCCAATTTGGGCGTCTCCAGCACAACAGATGTCTTATCCCGCAACGGATGTCGCTGCAATTAAGGGAACCTTGAATAATCCTGTCTGCCCATTCCCCGCTGAAACAAAACAAATTCTATGGAGGTCGTCGTTATGCCGCAAGACACAATATTATTTGATATCAATGAAACGGTTCTTGATCTGAGCGTATTGCAGCCAAAGTTCAAGGCTGCTTTTGGCAATGAATCCGTTACTGCACTGTGGTTCTCAATGCTGTTGCACTCATCGACAGTGTGCATAGTAACAGGCGTGCAAAGTAATTTCGCAACCCTGGCCGGTGATATGCTGGATGCAGTCGCTGCCCGCCTGGATGTGCAGATCTCTGAGGCCGTGCGCAACGACATTCTCAGCAGCTTCGCCAGCCTGCCCCCTCACGCAGACATCAAGCCCGCTCTCACCCGTCTGCGATCTGCCGGTTATCGTACCGTGGCTTTTTCAAATTCCTCTCTCAATCTGATACAGAGTCAGATGGAAAATGCAGGTCTGATGGAGTATTTCGATGAGATAGTCTCCGTGGAAGAAACCGGAAGCTTTAAACCTGATCCCCGGGTTTATGAGTTTGTCGCCGAGCGTATACATCGACCAGTCAATGAGTTGCGCCTTGTGGCTGCCCACGACTGGGATACCCACGGCGCACTGTCTGCAGGGATGCATGCTGCCTGTATCACCCGTTCAAATGCACCGTATCATCCCCGCTACCGCCAGCCTGATGTGATCGCGGGAACCATGGAAGATATTGTTGAAAAAATTATTGCCGTGGACGGGAAAAAGTAAAGGGAACCTTGAAACACAGGCTGTTTCAAGGTCCCCTCTCTTTATTGTTCACACCGCAGTGTTGTACATCACTTCTTATTCCGCTGTTTTCTGGTAGTTTTGCGGGAACAGCGCCCGTTGCGCTTCCTCGTCAATTACCTTCTTGAATTCAATATCAGAACCAACATTTTTTGCCCGCACGGCGGCCGGGCGGGCGCTGACAGCGGTAAACCAGCGTTGAAGATTGGGGTACTCTTCAGCCAATACTCCCTCTCCGAGGGGGTATTGTGCAAAATTCAACCAGCCCCAGACAGAGATATCGACGATAGAGTAGCTGTCACCAACGAAAAACTCTTTGTCAGCGATCTTCTCTTCAAGGATTTGATAGTGACGTTTTGCCTCAAATACGTAGCGATTAATCGCGTAAGGGATCTTTTCGGGGGCAGCATGCTGAAAGTGTACGGCCTGTCCTGAATACGGTCCCAGCCCGGAGGCAACGAACAGTAACCAGGAGAGAATCTCGCCTCGATCTTCCTCTTTGCCTAAAAATTTTCCCGTTTTTTCAGCGAGGTAGAGAAGGATGGCTGTGGAATCAAAAACATTTACACCATCGTCGCTTATGGCGGGCAGCTTGCCATTGGGGTTAATGCGTCTGTATTCCGGGGTATGCTGCTCTCCTTTTTTCGTGTCTATGGGAACGAGTTCATACTCCAGTCCCGCTTCTTCGAGAAAGAGAGCGACCTTCAGGGGATTGGGGGTGGGGTGAAAATAAAATTTTAACATATGCTATCCTTGTCTCTGCAGAGAATATTTCAAGTATTTTGCAGGCTTGGAAAAGTGTTTTCGTTATGAGCAGAGAAACACGCGGTTGTGAAACAGGTTACGGCTGCAAGTTGAGCGCATTGGTTATGTCGGAGGCATCATGCCTGTTGGGCACCTGCTCCCAGGGCTCACCCTTTGTACGATTGACAATTCGCCCGCGCTGTACTGCCGGGCGTGCGAATATTTCTTTCGCCCAGCGAACAACATTTTTATAACTCTCCACGTCTAAAAACTCTGCTGCATTGTACAAGGCTCCAAGAACGAGGTTGCCATACCAGGGCCATGCTGCAATGTCGGCAATGGAATACTCGTCTCCGGCAAGGAAATGGTGAGAGGCGAGGCGCTTGTCCAGCACATCCAGCTGACGCTTGATTTCCATACTGAAGCGGTTGATCGGGTATTCGAACTTTTCGGGGGCGTAGGCATAAAAATGTCCAAAACCGCCGCCCAGATATGGAGCAGATCCCTGCAGCCAGAACAGCCAGTTCAGGGCCGCAGTCCGCTCTTCATGCTGTGTTGGCAGGAAGTGGCCGAGTTTTTCGGCAAGATAAAAGAGGATTGATCCTGATTCGAATATCGCCACCTCGTTTTCACCAGAAACATCAAGCATTGCCGGGATTTTGGAGTTTGGATTGATGGCGACGAAGCCGGAAGAAAATTGATCCCCGGCGCTGATATCAATCAGAAATGCATCATACTCTGCCTCCGTTACCCCCAGTGCCAGCAACTCTTCCAGCATTATTGTAACCTTCTGGCCGTTAGGGGTGCCCATGGAATACAGTTGGAGGGGGTGTTTACCCGTCGGGAGTGTCTTTTCGTGTGTTGCTCCTGACACCGGGCGGTTGATACCTGCCCATTTCCCACCATTTTCATTATTGTTTGTCCACACTTTGGGTGGAACATATTTACTGGTCATAATTTCTCCTGAATTAAGCGGAGGTGTTAAAAACATCTCATCCTGGATATATTCAAGGTACCTTCAAAATATGATTATTTTGAATGAATACTAAAAATAATGCCGGAAAAAGGAGATGTCAAGAGTTCCCTGGGCGATTGTCCAGGCTGCTATCGCAAGATACTGCGGAATCTCTATTTTTCTCGGACACGTAAAAAAGGGTGTGGGCATGGGGTGATAATCACCTGTTTACCATGAAAACTACGATAACATCTTATTAAGGAGTTGAGCGGCATTCTCACACTTCGCAATTGCATCAGGCTGTTCATTAAATTTCGCTGGCAGCATCTCGGGGGTAACCTCGTCGACAATACCGTTGTCTTTGAAAATGTTTCCATCAACACAGGTTCGGCCGTATTTGCATGAATAACACTGTGAGTATGCACCGATCAAAAACTTCGACACTGTCTTCATGTTGTTTTTGACGATGAAGTTTTCCACCACCTTCAATACCTGGCTGTTTTCCTCATCAGCGGCATAGCCGGTGGAGAGAATGACTGCAGGTTTATCCTTGAGCAAAAAAGCGCTCTGGTGGCGAAAACAAAAACATCGCTCAAGGAGGCAGTGGGAGAGTCCGTTTGGCAGGTCATAGTAATTGGGGATACCAAAGATTATCGCCTCTGCCTGCACCATCTTTTCCGCTATTGCTGGAAAGTCATCATTGACTGCACAGATGTTGTCTTTTGTGCAGGCGAGACAGCTGATACAGCCACCAATATGTTTTCCTGCAAGAGAAATATATTCGGTTGCACCATCACAGGCGGCAAGCACCTTTCTTACCGCATGGGCCGTTACCCCGTTGGGTCGTGGACTGCCAGAAATACCAAGAATCATCGTTGTCCTTCTGTTTGATTGTTTGTACATGGGTACCTTGAATAATCATTCAAGAAATGTTGGCAAGCGTTCTTTTCCGAAAGGATTGAAAAGGGGAGACAGGAAAAGGGAGACAGGAGAAGGGAGACAGGAGACAGGGAAAAGCAAAAAGCGGTACGGCAGTTTTTACCGCGACGATTGTCGCACCACCGTAGAGACAAGGCATGCCTTGTCTAAACAACAACATTGCGGGAAACCA
>JALNVI010000105.1 GCA_023231425.1 Desulforhopalus sp.
CGTATCCGCCAGAAAATGATCGAAGAAAATCTGCTGGATGCTGTTATCGGCCTGCCGGGCAACCTGTTCCCGACCACCAACATCCCGGTGGCGATTCTGCTCTTTGACCGTTCCCGTGAAAAAGGTGGTGTTCGCGAAGAGTGCAAAGACGTTTTCTTTGTGGACGCCAGCCGGGAATATGTCTCAGCCAAGAACCAAAATACGCTGAGTGCGGAGCATCTCGACAAGATTCTGCGCACATGCAAGGAGCGCAAAGAGGTTAAAAAATACGCTCATGTGGCTGAGTTCGCCGAGATTAGGGAAAACGACTTCAACCTCAATATTCCCCGCTATGTGGACACCTTTGAGGAAGAAGAGGAAATCGATATCGATGCGGTGCAGGTGGAGATTGACGATCTGGAAAAAGAGCTGGCGGAAGTTCGCAAACAGATGGCGGAAAAATTGCAACAGATCCAGAGGTAACCACGAATGAACACAGATGTAAAAGGGAGAAAGGAGACGGGAGACAGGAGACAGGAAAAAGCAAAAGATTTCCGTAGAGACGACCAATTTGGGCGTCTCCAGCACAACGGACGTTTCTACAATGAGATCAATTTTACAGCCTGTTTCTTTATTCGTAATCGCTAAAAAAGATGTCCACGCAGTCGCGTTCTCTGGTCAGTAAAAAATGTGATTGGCATTATTTAGGAATTCGAAAATTGCGAAAGATACGAAAGATGGCCGAATTCGAGGCGGTTGGACTCCACACAAGAGGATGTATAAATGAGCAGTGACGATATAGAAAAACGACATCATCAGACATTCGAGAATACCAAACAGCTTGGAAATGACGGCTCAGAATTCTGGATGGCCAGGCAGCTGGGGAAGATTCTGGACTATGCGGAATATCGAAACTTTCTGCCGGTAATCGAAAAGGCAAAAAAAGCGTGTGCCAATAGCGGGCAACCCGTTGCTGATCATTTCGTGGAGATGCACGAGATGATCGAAATCGGGAAGGGCGGCAAAAGAGAAATGTCCTCCTATGCGCTCTCCCGCTATGCCTGTTATTTGATTGTCCAGAACGGCGATCCCTCCAAGCCGGTCATTGCCAATGGGCAGACCTATTTCGCTCTCCAGACACGGCGGCAGGAACTGGTCGACGATGCAACCTTTCAGCGTCTGAAAGAGGATGAAAAGCGCATGTTCCTTCGCAATGAGATGAAGGAACACAACAAACAGCTGGTGGAAGCGGCACACCAGTCGGGCGTGGAGTCCAGGCTGGATTTTGCCATCTTTCAAAACCACGGCTACAAGGGCCTTTATGGAGGACTGGACGCCAAAGGTATTCATCAGCATAAAGGTTTGAAAAAGAGTCAGCAGATTTTGGATAACATGGGCAGTACGGAGCTGGCCGCCAATCTTTTCCGCGCCACGCAGACCGAAGAAAAACTCCGCAGGGATAATATTCAGGGTAAAACAAGAGCCAATAAAACCCATTTTGAGGTTGGTAAAAAAGTGCGCCAGACCATTGAAGAGCTGGGCGGCACCATGCCCGAAGACCTGCCGACACCGGATGAGGACTTGAAGAAGTTGGAGAAGCGGGTGCAGAAAAAGCTGGGAGGGAACCACGAATGAACACGAATAAGCACGAATATTTTTGGGGGACAACGAAAAACACAAAAAGCACGAAAAAGGATTTTCATTTCGTGTGGTTCGTATCTTTCGTGGTTTCAACGGAGATTCAGGTATGAATGATGGTTGGAAAAAATCGATACTTGGTCATCACATTGAATTTCTTACAGGATATCCATTCAAGAGTACTGAATACTCGGAGGATGGAGAATCAATTCGTTTGTTACGTGGAGATAATATTATTCAAGGTTTTATTCGTTGGGATGGAGTTAAGCGATGGAGAAATACAACAGATCCAAAGATCCAACGATATCGTCTTATTACGGGTGACTTTGTTATAGCTATGGACCGTACTTGGGTAAAAGCTGGCCTCAAGGCTTCGATTATAACGGATAAAGATATACCATCACTTCTTGTTCAGCGCGTTGCGCGCTTGAGAACGAAGAAAAGTCTATATAGTAAACTCCTTCCCATATTAATTAGAAGCCATAAGTTTGAACAATACGTTAAAGGCGTTCAGACAGAAACAGCTGTTCCGCATATAAGCCCCAGCCAAATAAAAAATTTCCCAGTGTTACTCCCTCCGCTTCCCGAACAAAAGGCCATTGCCAATCTGCTGTCCACCTGGGATGAGGCCATCGAGAAAACCGAACGGTTGATTCAGGCGAAGGAGCGATGCTTCCGCTGGTTATTACGGAAATTAATGTCGCCTGCAACATCGTCAAGTAATGAGTATTCAGTGATGAGTGATGAATTTAAAGACAATCCAGCCCTCAGTACAGCCGAATCCAAACCACTAAAGACACAAAAAAACGCGAAATGGAAGAAGGTGAAAATTGGCTCGTTTCTGACGAAGAGCCATATATCCGGTAGTAACGGTCTATAATCTAAAAAGATAACCGTGAAACTATATGGAAAAGGTGTTTTACCTAAAGACGCAAAACGTATTGGCAGTGCGACGACAAAGTATTACGTAAGAAAAACTGGCCAGTTTATTTACAGTAAACTTGATTTTTTAAATGGTGCTTTTGGTATCATCCCGGATGAACGCGACGGATTTGAGTCAACGCTAGATTTACCAGCTTTTGATGTTTTGGATTCGGTTTTAAAAGAATGGTTTCTTTATTATATAATTCGGCCTGAATATTATACGAAACAGCTCGGTTTGGCTAAGGGGCAGCGAAAAGCAAGACGGGTAAACCCTACTGAATTTTTAAACTCAAAAATTCTTATTCCCCCTCTTGAGGAACAGGAAGAAATTACTGAATTTTTGACAATTTGCCAGCACGAAATCAACCTGCTAAAACAGCTCGCAGAAAAATACAAAACCCAAAAACGCGGTCTGATGCAGAAGATGCTGACAGGTATCTGGCGAGTGTGCGGCTTCGCCGAATGATGAGGGATACGATGAATGATGACTTGAAAAAAAAATCAGTACGTGTCCGGGGTGACCTGCTGAAGGATCTGAAATCATTGATTGATCGAGGCCGAAGCCAGGCCTTCGCAGCAATCAACAGTGCGATCACTGCAACCTTTTGGCATGTGGGCAGGCGAATCAATGAAGAAGTCCTCCATGGAGAACGGGCGGAATACGGAAAGCAGGTTGTTGCTTTACTGGCAAAAGAACTGGTCTTGCAATATGGAAAAAGTTTTGAGGCGAAAAACCTGCGACGGATGATGCAGTTTGCAGAGGTCTTCCCTGATTTTGAGATTGTCGTTCCACTGGCACGACAATTGAGCTGGTCGCATTTTCTCATACTGATCCCCCTGAAGTCAGAGGACGCCCGACTCTTTTATGCCCGTACAGCTGGCGAGTCAAGCTGGAGCAAGCGGGAGTTGAGGAATCAAATAGAACGCAAGGCTTTTGAGCGTTCGGAAATAGCCGACACCAGGCTGGCTTTGGCTGAGGTTGATCATCTCGACGGCAACTTTAAAGATCCCTATTTTCTGGATTTTCTGGGGCTGAAAGAAGGCTATTTGGAAAATGAGCTGGAAAACGCTTTGCTCAGAGAACTTGAGCTGTTCATCTTGGAACTGGGGAAAGGCTTTGCGTTTGTGGAACGCCAAAAACGCATGATCATCGACGGAGAAGACTTCTACCTTGATCTCCTTTTCTATCATCGAAAACTCAAACGACTGGTAGCCATTGATTTGAAGATTGACCGCTTCAAAGCCGCTTTTAAAGGTCAGATGGAGCTCTACCTCAGTTGGCTCAACAAATATGAACGTCAGCAGGGTGAAGAAGCACCGATTGGGCTGATTCTCTGTGCCGAGGCTGGCAAAGAGCAGATTGAACTGCTCAATATGCAGAAAGACAACATCATGGTTGCCGAATACTGGACAGAACTCCCGCCCAAAGAACTTCTGGAAAAGAAGCTGCACAGTGCTCTTATTGAGGTGCGTCAGCGGCTGGCTGAACGGAGGTTGTCAGACAGCGGGGAGCGGGATAATGAGGACTAATTATGTGTGATTTTGCAACCAACGAAAAACTAACGAGTCAAATCCCCGCAGTACAGCTATTGGTGGCGATGGGCTATGAATACATCTCTCCTGAAGAGGCTTTGACGGAGCGTCAGGGGCGGTATTCTAATGTCCTGCTTGAGAGTATTCTGCGTAATCAGCTCAAAGAAATAAACCGCATTCGTTACAAAGGCAGTGAGTATCTGTTCAGCGAGGAGAATGTACAGTCGGCCATCCAGAAGCTGAAAAATATCAAGTATGACGGACTGCTGCAGACAAACGAAGCCATTTACGACCTGATCACGCTCGGGACAGCCATGGAGCAGACTCTTGAGGGTGACTCTAAGAGTTTTAACATGAACTATATCGACTGGCGCAACCCCGGCCGGAACAGGTTCCATGTAACAGTTGAATATAGTGTCGAACGTTCACGATCCACTGAAATCGCCCGGCCAGATATTGTCCTCTTCGTTAATGGCATTCCGTTTTGTGTGATTGAATGTAAGGCGCCGCAGATTGAAGTGGAACAGGCTGTTTCGCAGTCGATCAGAAATCAGAATGATGACCATATCCCGAAACTCTTCATCTACAGCCAGATGGTGCTGGCTCTGAATAAGAACAGCGCCATGTACGCAACAACGGGAACCGCTGCAAAATTCTGGGGGGTATGGAAAGAGCCCGGGTTAACCACGGAAGACACGGAAACCACGGAATGTAAGAAGCTTAAAAAAATTGTTCAAAACTCTCTCCTTCACAAAGTAAATCCAGATGATTTTTCTGTGTCTTCCGTGCTTTCCGTGGTTGAAAAAACTCGTCTTGTGACAGAACAAGATATTGCCCTGTTTGCCCTTTGTCGTCCGGAAAGGCTTCTGGAGTTGGCGTGGAAATTTACTGTATTTGGTGGAGGGATCAAAAAGATTGCCCGTTATCAGCAGTATCTCGTCATTAAGTCTACCCTGAATCGGGTAAAGCATTTTGACAGCACTGGCTCACGTAAAGGCGGGGTGATCTGGCACACTCAGGGGTCAGGGAAATCCCTGACCATGGTGATGCTGGCCCGAAACCTGGCCCTGGATCCTGACATGTTAAATCCTCGAATTGTCCTTGTGACAGACCGTGATGACCTTGATAAGCAGTTGGGGAATACCTTTGCGGCCTGTGGCCTTGATGCAAACAGGGCAACATCAGGCAGAAACCTTCTGGAGCTGGTCGCGGAGAGGAAGTCAGGAATTATCACAACCCTCATCCACAAGTTTGACAAGGCGTATGCGGTAAAGAAATATCAGGATGTGTCGCCTGATATTTTCATTCTGGTGGATGAGAGCCACCGTACCCAGTTTGGTTCCTTTTCAGCACGAATGAGACAGATGTTTCCTCACGCCTGTTATTTGGGATTTACAGGTACGCCACTTTTAAAGAGAGAAAAGAACAACTTCACCAAATTCGGTGAACTGGTGGAGCCCCATTATTCCATCACGCAGGCTGTTGAAGATGGTGCTGTTGTTCCGCTTCTGTATGAGGGGCGGTATGTAGAGATGACGCAAAACAGAGAAGCTGTAGACTTGTGGTTTGAGCGGCATACACAGGGGCTGACCAGGGAACAGCAGGCGGATCTGAAACGGAAGTATGCACGAGCTGAAATGCTGAACAAGGCAAATCAGGTTATATACATGAGAGCCTTTGACATCAGCGAGCACTTCCGCGCTGGCTGGCAGGGAACAGGATTCAAAGCGCAGCTGGAGGCTCCGAATAAAGTATCTGCCCTCAAATACAATGCGTATCTGAATGAAATAGGCATTGTCAGTTCCGAAGTTGTTATCTCGTCTCCGGATATGCGGGAAGGCTATAAAGAAACAGATGATGAGACAACAGATGATGTCGTTAAATTCTGGAAAAAAATGATGAAGCGCTACGGCAGTGAAGAAGAATACACCAGGCAGCTCATCAACCAGTTTAAACACGGCAGCGAACCTGAAATCCTTATTGTTGTTGATAAACTGCTCACGGGGTTTGACGCCCCGCGAAACGCGGTTCTCTATTTGTGCAGGGTGCTGAGAGAGCATACGCTGCTTCAGGCAATTGCCCGGGTCAATCGTCTTTATGAGGGGAAGGAGTTCGGCTTTATCGTCGACTACGCAAATGTCCTCGGTGAACTGGACAAAGCACTTACAATGTACAGTGCATTTGAAGGATTCGATGAATCTGATCTTGTAGGGACCCTGACGCCCATTAGCAGTGAAATAGAAAAGCTGCCGGGCCGGTATGCTGATCTTTGGGATCTCTTTAAAACGGTGAAGCATTCCTGCGATGAAGAGGCCTATGAAGTGCTGCTTGCCGATGATGAACTCAGAGAAGAGTTTTACGAGCGTCTTTCGGCGTTCGGAAAAACCCTTGGCATCGCACTCTCTTCCGAAAAATTTCTGACTGAAACTGATGAAAAAACGTTGTCCAGATACAAGGCAGATCTTCGGAAGTTCCATTCACTCAAAGCATCTATTAAAATCCGCTATGCAGAAACAATTGATTACCGGGATTACGAGCCAAAAATAAAAAAATTGCTGGATACGTACATTCAAGCCAGTGAGGTTGTTCAGCTCAATGAACCGGTTAATATCTTCGACGATAAAATGTTCAATCAAGTCAAAGAGGAGCAGGGAATATATCAAACCAGGAAAACCACCGCATC
>JALNVI010000106.1 GCA_023231425.1 Desulforhopalus sp.
GCTGGATTCAAGTAATAAGTGCAACACGTTTTTCAGTGAATATTTTTAGTCGTATCAGTAATTTAAGACATTTCCCTGCGTCATATTCAACAGCAGAACTCTGTTGTCTATATATTTTTGATAAAGTGTTACCAGATATTTTTTTTTACCAGATTATTTTGAGTCTTGCATTGGTATTTTTATTTGTTTCTCCCGGAGAAATTGCGCATGGTTTTGCGATGTCGGCGCGGATAAGAAAAAGAGAATTCCACGCTCGTTTACGTTTACCTCCATGCCAACAAAATTTACCATATAATAGCAGGTATATATTTAGTTTTACTCAATTTTTTCTGTTTTTGTCGATGCAGTTATAGACCGCTGTATGGCAAACTTTTTTTGCAGCTGGAATTCAACATAAAACCAACATATTATAGATTCAGGTGACCGTTTATGCCAGAGCCACTTTTGTACATTCTGTAATACTTCAGGGCATCATTAATATCAATTTCAGATCTTCCTGTTTGAATAAATTCCATGATCTGGTACCTTTGTAGAAGAATTAGTTTCTGAAAGTGAGTTTTCGGAACTTCTACATGGTAACCTCGCTCAGGTTGCATTGACGTAACCATCCCGCCAGCTCACTCTTCTTCATACCACAGTGTTGCACTTATTGTACTAATCCAGCATCGAGCAAGAAACACACAATTTTTTAACCTGACACTACTGCTTGACATCAGGTTTCTCATTTAACCGTATGTGGCCCCGCAATGGAAAAAATATCTCCCAGATTATTTTTAAATTATACGATTTTGTAATATCACAGGAGTTATATTTGCGGTTCACATTTCATTGATAATGAAATTAACAGACGACATGAAAAATCAAGAGTCGAATCTTAAAAGTGGCCTGTTTTGTGTAGCAATGATCTCCAGGTTTCATGGTTTTCCAATAGATATCAAACAGCTGCAACACCACTTCAGTCGTTCAAAAAACGCAATAACGTCAATTGAACTTGCACGTGTGTTTAAGGACGTCGATATCACCGCCAAACTGGTGGAAAAGAAAATCGAAGAGTTTAAACCCGCTTTTTTCCCCCTCGTGGCAAAACTCAGCTCGGGTGACTTTGTCGTCGTTGCTCAATATGACAGTTCAAATCAAAAGGTCCTGGTGCAGAGGAGTTCTAATGAAAGAGCTCTCTGGGAGCCTGTGGCTGAGTTTCAGCCGAACCTGACGAGAAAGGTCTTGCTGCTGAAAAAAAATCCTGCCAAAGCCGGCGTGCAGAAAGAGTTTGGCTTCAAATGGTTTCTCCGCGCTGCAGCAAAGTATTGGAATGTACTGAGGGATTGCGTGCTGGCATCACTGTTTGTCCAGATCTTTGCCCTGGTCTCCCCGCTTGTATTTATGATCGTCATCGACAAGGTCTTGAGCAATAACAGTCTCTCAACCCTTGATGTTCTTGTTTTCGCCCTGGCTGTAGTCTCGTTATTTGAAATACTTCTCAATGCACTGCGAACCTACCTGCTGTCCCACACCGCAAACAGAATTGACCTGATGCTGGGTGTTGAACTCTTCAAGCATCTTATGAAACTGCCACTCAGTTATTTCGAAACCCGGCAGGTTGGTGACACCATCGCCAGAATGAGAGAGCTTGAAAATGTTCGTCAATTTATTACAGGATCTGGAATTATGCTTTTTCTCGACCTGTTTTTTTTAGTCGTTTTCATATCGGTAATGTACCTCTTCAGCCCATTTCTCAGTACGATAGTGCTCATAGCCCTCCCCTTTATTTTCTGCGCATCTTTTGTCCTTACCCCTTTTTTACGGGACAGGCTTGAAGACAAGTACACCAGTAACGCCAACAACCAGTCCTTCCTCGTTGAAACCATTAGCGGCATTGAAACCATTAAAGCAATCGCCGCCGAACCCGGGGTCCGTGAAAACTGGGAAAACAAACTTTCCGACCATGTCAAAAATGGTTTTAGAAGTAATCACCTGGCCAACCTGATCAGTCAGAGCACAACTGTTATAAGCAAAGTTCTCTCGGTACTGCTCCTCTGGTTTGGGGCAAAGGAGGTGTTGGCCGGCAATCTGACAGTGGGCCAGCTTATCGCATTTAACATGCTCTCTTCACGGGCAATCGCCCCGATAATTAGACTCTCTCAGGTATGGAAGGAGTTTGAGCAGGCAAACATCTCTATCGCCAGGATTGGTGATATTTTCACCTGCCCTGCCGAGCAGGGGTTTAACCCGAACCGGGTAAGCCTGCCCGCCATCAAGGGCGATGTAACCTTTGACCGGGTTTCATTTCGCTACAAGCAAGGTGCCCATGAGGTCCTCAGCGACGTTTCTTTTTCAGTCAGTCCTGGCGAGATAGTCGGGATAGTCGGCACTACCGGCTCCGGCAAAACCACCCTTGTCAAACTCTTGCAGCGTCTCTATGTGCCTGAAAAAGGCAGGGTGCTTATTGACGGTGTCGACCTCTCAATGGCAGATGCATCGTGGCTCAGGCGCCAAATTGGCGTGGTGGTCCAGGATGGGGTTCTTTTTAACTGCTCCATTAGAGACAATATTACCCTCAATACTCCAGAGCTTGAAATTGAGGCGGTCATTGAGGCGGCAAAACTGGCCGGAGCACACTCTTTTATTCAGGAATTGCAGATGGGGTACGACACCCCGGTGGGGGAAAGAGGTGTTCAGCTCTCTACAGGGCAGCGGCAGCGACTTGCCATTGCAAGGGCTCTGGCCACCAATCCACGGATGCTGATCTTCGATGAGGCCACAAGTTCTCTTGATTACGAATCAGAGCTGCTCATCCAGCAAAACATGAAGAAAATGTGTGCAGGCCGCACCGTCTTCATAGTAGCCCACAGATTATCCACTGTCCGCTATGCCGACCGGATTATCACCCTCGAAAAAGGATGCATTGTCGAAAACGATAAACCAGAGATCCTTTTATCGGCAAATGGGCGTTTTGCAACCCTGCACAAAATCCATGAGGGCAACTGTGTCTGATTTACAAAAAACTGAAAAAATTGATTCGGGCTCTTCAAAGCAGAAAAAACCCCAAAGTCCCTCCGCAGCAGAGCTTCGCAGGGACTTTGAATTTATGCCAGCAACACTCGAAGTACTTGACCGCCCGCCCGCACCTTTTTCAAGGGCCATGTTGATCTTCATCGTAGTCTTTGCCGCCTTTTTGATCGGCTGGTCCTGGTATGCAAAGATGGACATCGTGGTCAATGGCATGGGGGTTGTCATCCCCAAAGGCAAGGTAAAAGTCGTGCAACCCCTGGAAACCGGCATTGTCAGTGCCATCCACGTGCGGGACGGGCAGCTGGTGAAAAAAGGCGACCTTCTTATATCAATGGATAATACGGACAGCTCAAACGACATCAGTACTCTTGATAATGAACTCTCTAAATCAGAGCTGACGCTCCTGCGCCTTAACGCTCAACTGAGCGAAGATGCCACCCTCTTTACCCCGCCAGAGACGGCAGACCCGCAAACCGCAAACCTCCACCAGCGTCTTCTTGAACACTCTCTGACTGTACACAAAGAACGCGTTGACACCCTGGCACTTGAAATCCGCCGCTGCACAGCAGAGCGCGAAGCACTGAAATCAAACGTTACCCGCCTGACCCGGTCATTGCCCCTGTTCAAAAAAATATACGCTAAAAAAAGTGCCCTGGCCGAGCGAAAGCTCATCCCCGCTGCCGAACTCCTGCAGGCAAAGATTGAGATGAGTGATGCACAGCAGAACCTGCTGTCCGCCAAAAGTACATTTGAAGAGGTTGCAGCACGGCTTGAACGTGCAAAAGAAGAAAAGACCCTGGCTGCAACAGAGTACAGGCGCGATATACTCGACCAGCTCGCAAAAGAAAGAAACAACTGGGAAAGCTTAAAACACGAACAGTTCAGAGCAGCCAACAAGCAAACACACCTGGAACTCAAGGCGCCTGCAGACGGTATCGTCCAACAGTTGGCGATAAACACCATCGGAGGCGTAGTGACAGCCGCCCAGCCACTTATGGTGATCGTCCCAACCGAGAGTGGTCTGGAAGTAGAGGCTAAAATACTCAACAAGGATATCGGCTTTATTACCGAAGATCAGGAGGTCTCGGTAAAAGTAAGCGCCTATCCTTTTACCAGATATGGAGACCTCAAGGGCACCATTGAATGGGTTGCACGGGATGTGGTGATAGATAAGGAACTGGGACCGAGCTACCCCATTCGAGTGACGCTCAGTGACTACAAATTACCAAATATCATCAACGGCAGACAGGGCGTTCTTTCTCCGGGAATGACAGTAACAACAGATATAAAGGTGGGGAAGAGAAGGGTTATTCAATATTTTCTCGGACCACTTTTTCGCTACAAAGATAAAAGTTTACGGGAGATGTAACAATGACGAATGAAAAGCAGCAGGACAGCGAAATGAAGTCGAGTGAAGTAGAAGACAACGAGGCGATAAAGGAACATATACATGCTCAATCGCTCAAGGTCCTCAAACGTTTACCAGCGATGGGGCCAGTCATAATGCTCTATATGCAGTCATCCCACAGGCGTTTTCAATTTATCAGTGACCTTGAGTGGCTCCTGCTCCCACCGCTGGTGGGTGGGCAATGTAAGTTATATATAAAAAAAGAATACCCAATCTCATTTATCAGCTGGGCGTTTCTTAACGAGGATGCAGAGAAAAGACTTTTCCATAATGGAGGGAAACTGCGTCCCGAGGACTGGAAATCAGGAGAAAACCTGTGGATTATAGACATCGTAGCCCCCTTTGGCGGAGTTGAAAATATGCTTCGGGATATTCAAAAAAATGAATTCCCCGGCCAGACCATAAAAATGATTGCTCCCGATCCAAAAACAGGAGGCATTAAGGCCAGGGTTCTCAAGCCCCTTGACAGCAGGGACGGGACAACATCTTCTGGAAAAAGCAACACCCCGGATTTCAATAATTCTTCTACTGTGCAGTAATATGAAACAGATGATTTGTTCCATTAAATCAGCAGCATGGTCACTTTTACTTGTTGGGTTGAATGTGTTTCCTGCAAGCGCAACTGCAATTTCACTGGATGAGGTCGTCGAACTTGCACTGGAAGCCGATGCCCGCCTGCAGGCAGAAACGTTTGCCGCAGAGGCGCGAACCGCTGACGGATGGCAGGCAGTGGCCGGGTATGGACCTGTTGTTTCCGCCTATGGCAGCTACATGAGAAGCCGCGATTCTACGTATCCTGAGAAGTCGTCTGGCCTGCAAGACAATGTGGCAAATTTCTATGAGAAAGACCTCTACATTGAATTGGAACAGCCTGTCATAGATCTGGAAAAAGTCTCCGTTGCCCTTCGTGGAGTCGCCGAGATGGAGATGGCGGAGATAGAGAAAAAGAAAGCGTTTGAAGGGCTGTGGTTGCGGATACATGAGCGCTATTACGACGTACTTTCCAGCCGGCAAAACCAGGAACTCGCCAAAAGAGAAAGTGCGGCCCTGCTCCATCAACTGGAGACAACAAAAGAGAAGCTGGAGCTTGGCTTTGGCACCATTACAGATCAACACAATGCCGAGGCCCGCTATCACTTGTCGCTGGCAGCAGAGGTCGCCCGGAAAACAGAGCTTGATAATGCCAGAACAGCGCTGGAAGAAATTATTCATCAGCAGCTCAACGAAGAGATAGAAGATCTTCCTGCAGACACTACACTGCCAGACCTTGCCTCAAACCTTGCCAGTTGGCACGAGATTGCCCGGCTCAACAATAGTGATCTGGGATTAAGACAGTTGGAGTTGAAGATGGCCAGGTTTACCCTGCGCGCAGCTAAAAGCAGGTTTCTTCCTTCGCTGGTGCTCTTTGCAAACTACACGGAAAACGATCCTGATGGCGGCCTGGCTGGTTACGGAGAAGAAAGTCGGGAGTCAGCAATAGGTTTAAAAGTTAAAGGCACTCTTTTATCAGGAGGCCGGGACACAGCAGCCACTGTTGCTGCCTCCAGGCGGGCCAAAGAAGCAAAAGAGCAGGTCAAGGTTGCCGACCGGGCTGTGAACCGTTCAGTGGACTCTCTCTGGGAGAGCATAATAAACACCAGAAACCTTATTGCAGCCTATCGACTCGCAGTGGACGCAAATAGACTGGCAATGGAATCAACCCAGGTCTCCTATGATGAAGGGGCAAAAGTCCTCCTTGATGTTCTTAATGCCCAGCAGGACTATTTCAGATCCCTGAGAGAATACAAAACAACGCGTTATGACTATATGATCTTACTGGAAAAGTTTAAACAGGTTGTCGGAGTAGAAGAAGTAATTGAAAATAATAGCGTAGAGAAGAATTTACATCAAACGAAAAAAGGATGAGAAATGATATGTTGAATAAAAGCAGATTACGGAATTTTAAAAAAACAGTTACAGGCAGTTTTATAATAATAATTTTCACATGTGGTGTTTTCCAGTCAGCCTCCGTTGAAAATGTATTTGCTGAAAAGTTAAACAATCTGAGTGATCTTAACAATAGTCCAAAAATCAATAAGTATTTGTATTCGAGAGCTCAACAAAAAGACATGTTTAAAGTGGGCCTGTATTGGGACAAAAAGCTTGGCCTCAGCCAGGGTTGCAAGGAAGGTCGTGAAGTTATCGCAATAACTTTGATGCTGCTCGAACCCATTGACTTCCCTGAGGACAAAGCGCATCCAGTGGCAGGGGTATGGCAACACCGTTTTGCCTTTAAACGATGTGGTGA
>JALNVI010000107.1 GCA_023231425.1 Desulforhopalus sp.
AATATTATTCGTTATTTTCGTAAAGCAAAACCACGATGATATTACCGTTAATAAGCTTATCCCGGACATATAAAAAAGCATGGTTACATGTAAAGGAATTCCTTCTGCATACAATATTGCAGGAAAATAAAGAAAAATGTCCGGATAGAATATTGAAATTCCATAACCAAAACCGTCAAACCATCCAGGAGAAATTCTGACTGGAAAGTATCCAGCTTTTAATGCACTTGTAATTCCTGCAATACGATTTAAGTGATACCCTTGATCGTGACCAATAGGAAGGGCTCCCTGGAAAAGAGGAAATATCGAAGCAATATATATCGCCATTAAACTAAAACATATCAGGCGATTTTCGTATTTCTTTATAAAGTTTGTTGCAAGTGCTGTAACTAAACAACAGGCTATAAAATTAATTATAAAAAAAGAGTTCATAATATTTTTAAAGAGGTCTTTACCTATTGGAATTACCTTTGGAAATGCCTCAGGTGTTTTGAGATATAAAGGAGTAATATAAAAAATGTAAAGTCAGGGAAATGCAGATATTTTCCCTTCAAATATTTATTGAAAGTATTTTTCAACTACCTCTGTTTTATTTTACCGTTTCGATTCGGTTGGAGGCAGCATACTGGCCTGTGTCTTCCGTGACGGAAAGTGCAGAAAACAAATTCTTCTGTATAACATATTTTTTTAATGTGGCTTATAACTTTATCAGTTTTATGAAGATGTTTTCGAGGCTGATATTTTATAGAGATCAAACCACAACAAAAAAAACTCATGGGCGTCTTGACTCATTTTGATACTGCCGGGCAGAGGAATTTTCCTTTGACGTCTCTTCAGATTCTTGTGCATGAAAAGGAATCTCCCGCAGATAACTTTGTCGATTATTGAGATAAAAACTCAACATTTTGTCAAAATGGGCCCCGATGCTGCCGCTGACGAGGAGTCTGCTGATCTCCTGCCACCGGCTGAGGATAAGTTGGGAACGGTCAAGGATGGCACACTCTTCCGGGCTCATCTCGCGGCGCAGCTCATGCAGAGCCCGGACTCCCCGGGGGAGATAGAAACGAAAATACATTATATCAAGGGCATTGACAATGAGGTGTCGCAGGTCCCGTGGGCTGGTGCGGCGCAGTTCCGCTTCGCACAACTCGGGATTGTCGAGGAGGGTTGGCAGACGGGTGTCCGGCATCAGCAGCTCAAGGTCGGCGTAAAGGCTGAATATCCTGTTGAATTTACTGCGGAAAATGTCCAGGGAGGTGTTTGTGTTGCTTCTCCTGTCTGCCAGTCCCTCTATCACCGCGGCGACGCAGTCCGAGGCAAATTTGGAGATGATGGCTGCCCAGCGCTGGAGAATGCCATCTATACCGGGTACTCCGAGGGTGCCGAGGAGCGCGGCAACGCCGCCGTTAATCGCTACGGCCACAGGGATGGAGAGTATGGAGCGGAAGATGTTGCCGGCGGCGACGATGGTGGGCAGGCCGCGAATAAGATTGTGGCTGGAGATGTAGATTCCGTTAGCCATGCCCATGACTGCGTAGAGCAGCAATGGACTGGTGGTGGTGTTGACGCCCATGCCGTGGTCGAGGAGTACGGTCTTTATCAGCCAGTCAAGCAGAGGAACAGAGAAACCGGTGAAGAGGAGGGAGTCGGAGATGCGGCTCCAGCTGATGAAGGAGTTCCACGGTAACAGCGGGGAGCGGCGCAGTCCGCCGCCGCCCAGCACCGACTGGATGATGTTGCGCAGGCCGGTGATGGTGAACCAGAGGGGCGCACCGAACCAGGCGAGCAGCCACCAGTCCTTGGTGAGCATGAAGGTAAGCATGGCAGGGATGAAGCCAATGGTTATTTTCAACACATTCTTCAAATGGCTGTTGAGGTAGCGGTACCACGGTGCGGGGTGGTCGAACTCGGCACCGATCCCCCCCAGAGTGGTGATGTTGCCGCTGCCGGCAAAGTTGAGGCGGATCTCAGTGAGACTCCAGTCCGTCCAGCTTTTGTCCTTTCGCCCTTTCTGTCTGGCGATTGTATGGTGATTGCGGATGAGGGTGGCGCGGGCCGGGGTGAGGCTGCGCTTTCCTTCTCGGCATTCACGGCGCACCTCGCGCTGTACCCTGCGGGGCAGGGTGTCGATCACCACGAGGCCCATCCCGCGAAAGTAGTCGGCGGCGCGGCCGGTAGAGCTGGAGCCGATGCGTGAGCCGAGGAGATGCCCGCTGTAGAAGTTGCGAAATTTTTGCAGGTTGTGGAGGATGTCGAGGAGATCAAGACTGCGCTGCTTCATCTCGAGCAGCTCCTCCTGGCCGGTTTTGGTGGCAACAACCTCCTGTTCTTTCTTGTGGAGACTGGCGGTGTAGTCGTCGATAATATCTCGCACCACCTGTTTAAGGGCGATGGCGTTGTCACGGGAGAGGGCGCGCTGCAGGTTGCCCGCGAGGGTGAAGAAGTGACGCAGGCAACGCTCGCCGGCTTCGTCGTTCAACTCCCTGGAGCAGGCCCCTGGGCGGTTAGCAGAAAACTGACCGTAGTTTTTCAGGTTCCAGGCTTCGATGTGGGTGATGCCGCCGCCGCTGAGGTAGAGGAGCTCGAGCATATCCTGCGGGCTGAGGTTGGCGAGGTTGAGGGTGAATCCCGAGGTGGGCTGCAGGTGGCGCAGGCGGGCCAGCAGACCAGGCAGGGTGGTCCGGAGCAGGGCGGGACGGCTGGCGTCGGAATTGTGGGGATCACCGGGATCGGGGAGCTGCGGATTGCATTTTGGCAGCAGACAACTGTCGATTATTTTCTGCAGGGAGATATCGCAGTCAGGCGGCAGGGTGGCGCGGATGAAGCTGGCAAGGTGGATGAGGCTCGGCTGGCCGGGGCCGACAAATTTAAGGAACTCGGCGCGGTCACAGGGGGGAATTTCACAGCCGGCCTGTTTGCCGAGCTCGTGGCGGTGGGTGTTGTTGAAGGTGTCGAGGACAGCGAAGACATATTTTTCTTTCCAGCGAACGACTTCATTGCCGTCGTCCAGCAGTTGCCGTACGGCCTTGTTTTGCAGGAAGCGGAGGACGACGTTTTTATCCTCAAAACCGCGGGGTTCCCATGTGATGCGGGCGTAGCGGTCGCGGAAAGGTACGGCGAACTCTATTGCTACCTGGATCTCCATATCGAGGATTCTGCCCGCAGTGAGCAACTCTTCAATCACTGCCGGACCGAGGGTGTTGTAATAGACGACAGTGAGCTGGCGGATTCCTTTCAGGGAGGCATCAAGGAGGAGCTGGGAAGGGTTTTTCCGCCCCTTGGAACTGGCGTCGTGGACGTGGTGATCGAAGGCGTACTGGTTCCACTCCTCTGGCATTTCGAGGAGGTGGCGGCGGATAAGTTCTTTGCGGATGAGGCGGGGTTTGCCGGTGGTTGCGAGACGGAAATCGTGGGCGAGGCGCAGGAGGGTTGTGGTATCGGCTCCGCCTGAACGTATGCGGGCCACGATCTCTTTCATGATCTGGATGAGCACCCGGGCGGTGTTGTGGCGGTTGGGACCGCCGGTGAGCAGGACTTCGTCGCGCAGGGAGCGCAGGGCGGCGATGCGTTCCTCGGCGCCTCCAGAGGAGAAGGATTCCGAGAGCCGGGCGGTGGCTCCGGCCATGCGCAGACCACGGCTGGCGGCGAGTTCCTTGATGCCGCGGGGGTGCAGGTTGCGGCTGAGAAGGGGATCCAGGGCGGTGGTGTCACCTTTGAGGACATCACGGACCAGCTCGAGGAGCTGTTCATCTTCGTTGTCAAAAAAGAGTCTCGAAAAAATTGTCATGCCTTATTTTATATGAGGATCGAAGGGTTTGTCAAAGAATATCGGCTGTGTTATCCTGCCTCAGATAATCCTAATGTTTCCGGTTACTCAGGGGGTGCCGGTGTCTTAAATACAAGCACTGATAAAGCAGGAGTTTAACGATTATGCTGAATATTCGAGATGGCAGATATGTCAGTCCTGATCTGCGGCGCAGCGGGATAGCGATGCTGATTCCTTCCCTTGTCTTTTATGCTAATTTCCTCTGGCTGGTGTTGCGTTCGGGTTTTGTTGCCTGGCGCGGCCGTTATGACGACAAGATGTGGGAGGAGAGCAGTCGTTCGGTGATCAGGATGCTGGAAGCGATCGGTGTGAAGATAGAGGTAGAAGGCTTTGAGAACCTTGAGAAGGTGGAGGGGCCGGTGATCATCATCGGCAATCACATGAGCATGATGGAGACGCTGGTGCTGCCATCACTGGTTTGCCCCTTCAAGCCGGTGACCTTCGTTATTAAGGAGTCGCTGCTGCATTACCCGGTGTTTAAATATATAATGGCGTCGCGAAATCCGATTGCGGTGAGCCGTACCAATCCGCGGCAGGATCTTAAAACAGTCCTCACTGAAGGTTGTGCGCGGCTGGAGAATGGGATTTCAGTGGTCGTTTTTCCGCAGACAACGCGGGCGTTACAATTCAAGCCGGAGCAGATGAGCTCCATCGGGGTAAAGCTGGCGCTGAAGGCGAAGGCCACCATAATTCCGCTGGCTCTGAAGACTGACGCATGGCAGAACGGGACGTTGCTGAAAGACTTCGGGCGGATAACCCGGAGGAAGAAGACCCGCTTCGCATTTGGTCCGCCGATGACTGTGGAAGGAAAGGGAACCACAGAACAGGAGGCGATCAATACCTTTATCGCCAGCAAATTGAAAGAGTGGGAGGACTGAAACCCGGCTCAGTCCTCGTCTTCGTCATCGTCGAGGAAAATTTCTTTCTCGTCACTGTCGTCGTCAGAGACCTTATCCTCATCCTCGTTCTCAGAAGCAGAGGCGTTTTCCTCCTCTTCAGCGGCTTCCTCTTCCTGCTGTTGCTGGCGAACGGCTTTGGGGATTTTGGATTCCGGGAGAATCATCTCGGTAATTTTGGCAATTTCGTCTTTCAGATCAGGATCCTGCTGACAGACGGGGCAACTTTCAGAGTGCAGTACCATAAAGGTGATCATGCGGGCGGGAGCCATGGTTTCATCTTTGACGCTGAGGTACCACTTTTTGGTGAGATTTAGAAGACGTTTGCACTGCATTGTCAAATTTTTCCTGTTTAAAATGAGAGAAGGTGCTGAGTCGGCGCCTACTATAATAAAAAGTTGTTTTTAAGGTCAACAGTTATTATTTTGATTGTTCCTTCGGAGGCGGACAGGGCACTGGTGGCTCTCCCGGACTTCAAATCCGGTGTGGCGGACTGATACTCCGTCAGGTGGGTTCGATTCCCATGCGCCTCCGCCAGTTTTTCTACGTTCCTGCTTTCCCCCTGATTTGTTTGTGCCTGCAGTGTCTTAACAGCGCGTCTGGAAGCTCTTTCCGTAAAAAATACGTATTCAGGTTGTGCCTCCAGCAATCTCTCAACTGGATCTGAATGCAGTTGCCTCCCCGAGACATCCCCATGGGAAAACGTATGGGGACCTTGAAGAACCTTGTATTTTGTTCACATTCGAGGCACAAAAGGTCCTTATACTGGCTTACTGTTCGTCATCGGTGTTATTGATTATTTGAAAATAATGCCAATGTCAGAAAAATGGTCTAAATCCGACAATCTCCTGGCGCTTACCCTCCGAAGATAATTTTTTACCGTAACGGAGAATATGAGCGAAAGGCTGATTATTCAAGGTCCCCTGTAGTTTTATTCACCGGAAACGGGAAGTTTGGCCTTCAAAGGCAGGGCCGCTTTCGGCATTGCGCTGTAAAACCATCAATATTTTTGTCCATGAACACCACATCATCCCTTGTTACAACGAGGCTGAACGTCTCGACAGGCAAGCCTGTTTGCGTTACGCGGCACAACCCGATGCTGCGGAGCTCCTGTTGGTCAACGACGGCAGCAGCGATAACACGGCTGTGCTGCTCGCCGAACTGTCGAAAACCGAAGGCATCTCTTTTCTTGATCTGTCACAGAACTGCGGCAAGGCGGAGGCGGTGCGGCAGGGGGTACTGCACGCCCTGCATGGAGATTGTGAGGCAGTTGGTTTCTGGGATGCCGATTTTGCCACACCTCTTAAGGAAGTGCGGCGTTTTCAGTGCTTTTTTTCGGCGGAGGGGGTTCAGCTGGTTACCGGTGCGCGGGTAAAGCGACTCGGGGCGAAGATTGAGCGGCACTGGTATCGAAATTACGTCGGGCGGGTTATTGCCACCCTTATTTCCTGTATGTTGCGTTTGCCTACCTATGACACCCAGTGCGGTGCCAAGTTGTTCAGGCGAGATCTGGCGAAGAGGCTTTTTGCCGAGCCGTTTGTCCTCCACCTGGCTGTTTGATGTTGAACTGCTGGCCCGCGCGGTCCACTTTTATGGGCATGAGGCGGTGAAGAAAATGGTGTATGAACTGCCACTTGAGTGCTGGGAGGATGTGAGCGGCTCCAGTGTGAGTTTCCTCTTTATCTTTAAAACCCCCGGTGAGCTGTGGAAAATTCACAGGCGCTGGCTGCGTTGATTCAGGCTCCTTTTCCTTTCGTCGTCCGACGAGACTTTTGGCATGGCCTTCCACACTCCTCTGTCCTTGCTCCGTAAAGAAGACTCC
>JALNVI010000108.1 GCA_023231425.1 Desulforhopalus sp.
AGACGGAAAGGCAATTTTTACCGCGAAGAACGCGAAGAAACGCGAAGAAAGGCAGAAATATTTAGGCAGAACAGCGAAAAGATTTTTTTGCCAACGAATGAAGGCTCTAATCATGCGAAAAAAAGCAAAAAGGGAGACAGGAGACAGGAGACGGGAGACAGAAAAAAACAGGGCAACAAAACCTGATGATGTCCATTGTGGTATGAGATTGTTTCAAGGTTCTCTGTGAAAGACGGAACAACGAAAAGATCTTTTTGGCCATCCAGTCTTTGGCTTACCGCCTTTTGCTTTCTGTTTTTTGCTTTTCCCTTTCTCCTTTCTCCCGTCTCCTGCCTCCTTCTTTCTCTCGAATATGAACCAGCATACCTCAACGCAGAACATGACTACCGAAACCGTCCATCCGCTGTTACTCAGCTTCACCCAGGCCCTCTCAGGGACGCGTCGCGCAATACGCAATTTCCTCTTTACCTTTGTTTTTCTCTCGCTGGGAATCTTTTTCCTCTCCCCCGGGATCCTTGAAGCGGTGCAGCGACACCTTGGCGGTACGCTCTATTTCTTCTCCGTGGCAGGCCCCTTTCTCGCCCATGTGAAACTCGCGCTCTTTTTGGCCTTTTTCCTTCTTGCTCCGTGGTTCATGGCACTGTTCTGGCGATTGCTCGGCAAGACATTCAAGATGGAACAGCGGCAGCTTCGCAGCTTTCTTCTCTCCACCTGCGTCCTTTTCTACAGCGGTGCACTCTTCTGCTATTTTGTTACCCTGCCCTTCGGGGTTCAGTTTCTCCTCGGCTTTGGCTCCGAAGAGCTGAGGCCGGTGATCTCGGTAGGACGCTGTATCAACTTTGTGACACTCTTTCTCCTTGGTTTTGCGGGGGTTTTCGAATTGCCTGTTTTTATGGTTTTTTTAGTCAGAGTAAATATCTTTACCCTCAATTTCTATCGAAAAAATCGCCGTTACGCTGTGCTGGCCATCGCCATTCTTGCGGCTATGCTCACACCAACGCCGGATGTGGTGAACATGGCACTGATGGGTGGTCCTCTTTACCTTCTTTATGAAGCGGGGATTGCCGCCACGGTTCTGCTGCAGAAGAAAGCGGCTAATACTCCACCAGCCTGATGCCATTGCGTGCGAGCAGGGCGGCTGCGACTCCGACAGAGCCCTGTACAGCACAGGAGGGGCTGCGGGCTTTCAGCCAGGCTTCTTTGGCGCCGGTCATTTGGGCGATCTGCAGAACCTGTTCTGCCCCCCGGATAAAATGTTCTGTGACATCAATTCCGTTTTTCGTTATTACTCTGGCATTGCCGTCAAGAACATCGTCGCCGGTGCCGCCGACAATATCTGCGGCGTCCCGGGGAGTGGGCAGGCCGCCGAGCTGTTCGGGGCAGACGGGAATCCAGCGCAACGTTTCACCGCCATCTTTCAGTGCAGCAGAGCAGGATGGATTACGTTTGAGTTTACCGCTGTAACGAGTATTGAGCCCGACCATGCAGGCACTGACGAGGATAGTTTTCACAGGAGAGATAGAGTATGCAGAAGTTTCCCAATAATCATCGAAGAAAGACGAATCTTGTCGATCCTCGACGGCGTTATGGCCGGGTGCTGGCGTTTTTTGTCATCCTTGCGTTGCTGTGGGTTGTCTTTGCGCCAGGTGCGGGAGTGGTTTCTCTGGTGCGCAAAAAAATGGAACAACACCAGTTCGAAGCGCAACTTGCCCGCATTAAAGAACAAAATATCAAACTGCAGATCGATATTGAACGCCTGCAGACGGATCCAGTTTTTCTTGAGCACCATGCCCGGGACGAGGGAAGGATGCTCAAGAAAAATGAACAGGTTTTTGATTTCTCTAAGAAGAGGTCTGAATAAGTATGGCTCTCACGGAGCCATTATTTTCCAGCTCAGGTAAAGCCTCCTCCTCCGCCGCAACTGCCGCCAAAGGTGTTCAGCCCGGAGGGGGCGCCCGGGCGGACAACTCCCGCCGAGATGAGTTTTTTCACATCACTGCTGCCGCAGGAGGGGCACTTGACCTCTTCTGCAGCTTTCACTGAAGTGGTGAGGTATTCAAACTCTTTGGCACACGAATTACACTTGTATTCATAAAGTGGCATTGTCTTACTCCTTTTTTGTTATGGGTACCTGGATCCATTTATGGCAGGCAGCCTCTGGAGTTCTCCTGAGGCAAAGTATCCCGCCAGTCAACAGTGACATGATATACAGTCTTTACGTGATCATCAAGTTGTCTGCTGAACTCAGGGGGAGGGCAGGAGACGGGAGACGGGAGAAAGGGAAAAGCGGTACGGCATTTTTTACCGCGAAGAACGCGAAGGAACGCGAAGGAAAGCGAAAGGCGGTAAGACAAAGACTTTTTGCCAACGAAAAAAGGCAGAAAAGACTTAAAAATAAAGATTTTTTAAATTTAAAGCAGGAAAAAAAGAAACGCAAAAAGACAAAATATTTGAGAATAAAGCTTCTTAAAATTTAAAATGGAAATTGCTGTTGTCGTTATATCTTCGCGTTCTTCGCGGTAAATTTTTTTGTCTTTGTCTTTGTCTTTGTCTGTCTCCTGTCTCCCGCCTCCTTTTTTATCCTTGCCCAGCGGGGAAAATGCTGTGTTCTCATCCTGGCTTTGAAAAAAAGTGACGTTCTGCATGGTTCCCTTCATTATTCCATATTGCTATGGTACAAAGAGAGGGGGAGATGTCCCTGTGTTAACTGGATGGCTGGGGGGATGCGTGGTCTCTGTGGAAAAAGCTGTTTCAAGGTGCCCGGGAGTCCATTTTGTAGAATATTGGAACCCTGACCGAGGAGTAATTCGATGAAAATTAGTCTTTTAACTGTTATAATGATGGTTTTTCTTTTCTCCGGTTGTGCGGGGCGGATGATGACGTTGCCGCCTGCTCCGGGGATGACGGTGAAGGCGGACAGTCGCATAAACCTGGAGGCGTCTGCGCAGAAAGGCAAATCTCCGCAGAAAGGACTCTTTGCGGGAGATGATTTTTCCCTTGCCTGGGAACTTTCCTGCTCCGGGGATGATTTCACCTTCAAAGGGAAGGTTGCTCTTCTGCCGTCTCTCTACAATACCTTTCCCAAGGTTGAGTACTTTCGCCTCCTTGTCAGTTTCTTAGACAGAGAGGGGAGGGTCCTCAGTTCGGAGGACCTTACGCCGTTCTACATGTACCTGCAGTCGATGGACAAGCCGTTTGCTGTGAAAAAGGCAGGGAAGATCCCTGCAGGCACAAAGGCTTTTGCTTTCAGTGCGAAGGGATCGTTTCACAGTGAGCTCAGGGATAATAACGGCAGTTGTGAACTCTCTACCTATCCCTTTGAGGAAGGGCCGCAGAAATGACGGAAGTGGCAGGGAAAGGCGCGGAATATTCTGGTCTTGAACTGATGGATGCTCTACGGGGAATCCTGCGCTATCATCGTGAACTTGGTATTGACCCCTGGCCGGAAAGTGCGGCGCTTGAGGCGTTTTTTGCTGTTCAACCTCCCCTTCCCCCCGAAGTTGAGAGAGTGGCGGGGATGGGGCCGATGGCCGGACTGGAGCGGCGGGGGGGGGCGCAGGCTGTTCATGCTGCCCACTCGCCTTCCCGTCCCGTGCAGCAGCGTGGGGAGGCGGATTCCGCAGCTCTGGCGGGTTCCGTGGCAGCGTCCCTTGCGAAAATTAACGCGGCGGTTGCCGCCTGTACCTCCTGCGAACTCCATGAAGGATGCACCCTGCGGCCAGTCGGGAAGAGACTGGCAGAGGGCAGAGGTCCGGTAAAACTGATGGTGATCGGCACCTGGCCGCAATCGGAGGAGGGACCCCTCTTCGGTGTCAGCGAAGATGAGATGCTGGTTCGCATGATGCAGGCCCTTCATCTGCCGCTGGAGTCGGTCTATGTCAGCAACGCCATCAAGTGCGCTCCTGCAAAAGAGAAAAACCCCGCCCCGAAACACGCGAAGAGCTGTCTTGTCCACATTGCCTCTGAAATTGCCACTGTACGTCCTGAATTCATCTGCCTGATGGGGGCTGTCCCTGTACGTTCCGTGCTCAATTCTGACTATCAGGTGCCGCAGGTACGGGGGCGTTTCTACCCGTATCAGCTCAGGGAGGGGAATCCGATCCCCCTGCTGGTCACCTGGCATCCGACGACACTGCTTGCCGACCTGAGTCTCAAACGGGCTGCCTGGGATGACCTTAAATTACTTGCCAGGAAAATGGGGCTTGTGACCCGCAGCTGATTTTGATTCTTATGGGTACCTTGAATAATCAGTCTTTCGCCCATCTTCTTCTTTACAGTCAAAAAATTATCCTCCGACAAAGCGAGGAACGAGACGTCGAGATATCAAATATATGCCTGTGTTAAATTTCCTCCTGTGCCTCGAATATGAACGAAATACAAGCTGTTTCAAGGTTCCCATCTGTTTTAAGGTACCTTTTTGAGCGCCCGTACAAAGGTTCGAGGCGCTTCTGACTCTTTTTATACCTGAGGTTGAAGCCATGAAAAAAGTTTGTTTGAAACTCCTGCTGCTGTCGGCGGTCTTTTTCCTGCCTCTCACAGCAGAGGCTAAAAACATTAATCTGCTCATTGTTCCTTTTGATGTCTCGGATGGCGGTCAATACAGCGACATGCGTGACAGTATTCAAACGATGCTCATCAGTCGCCTCGCTTCGCATTCCGGGGTGAATGTTCTCGATAACGGTATGTCGACGGTGCAGCTTGAACAGCTTGGCAGTGGTAAAAAATTCAAGGGCCTCAGCAGGGAAGATGAGGATACATATCTTGTCACCGGTTCTCTCTTTGAAATTCAAAGTGGGGTGAAGGTTCAGGTGAACCTTATTCCCATTATCAACGGTGGTCTCGATCACGACTCACCGCCGTTGAGCTTTTCGGCCATGTCCGGCAAGGACGACAGTCTTATCTCTGATATGGTTGAGCTGGCGCGGAAGATTAACGACGGGGCCTTTGAAGAACAGAGTTCGGTTATCATGGGCGGGGCAGAGAAGAGCGGCATGGGAGCCTTTGTCACCGAGCATCCCGAAGAGGCCTGGAAACGCGGACAATACTCCAATTTTGCCACCATCACCGGCAGTAAGGGCTTCAGTGCAAAGAATGTCGGCGCGCACAGTCACTTTGAGTTTGAGGATAAGCTTCTTGGCCTGCAGGTGATTGATGCCGATGGAGACGGGACCACGGATATCTTCCTCTTTTTCCCCAATCGGATTGAGGTGAGTCAACTCTCCAATCGCCGTCTGCGTCCGGTGGATGCCTGCACTCTGCCCATCGACCTGCGGGTACATGCGTGGAACTTTGCTGACCTCAACAGGGATGGCGTGCAAAGTCTCTACCTCAGTGCCACCAGTGGACTGAAGCTTGCCTCGGCGGTGCTCTCCTGGTCGAAACAGAAGGGTTTTGTCTGGCAGAAGGAAAATATTCCCTTTTACATTCGTCCCGTTCTTCTGCCCGGCCGTGGCATGACGTTACTGGCTCAGCGCCGCGGACTGGCGAAGATTGCGCTGCGTCGGCCCGGGGTGTTTATCTCCTCCTTTGACAGCAAAGGGGACGTGAAGCTGGGGCAAAGACTGCCGCTGCCGAAATCGGTCAACCTCTTTGATTTTGAATATGCTGATCTTGACGGGGACAAGACCGCCGAATTGATCGCCATCGGCGGACATAATCACCTCAAGGTCTTCAATAGTGCCAATGAGCTGCTCTACGTGAGTGAAAAGCTCTACGGTGGCAGCAGGATCTCTATCGGCCCGACGTCGGGAGAGGCCACTGAGAAACAGAGTCGCTCCTCATTTTCCGTAGAGGAGGACGCCGATCGTGAGATTCTCTATATGCCTGGACGTATACTCGTGGTTGATTTTAACGGGGATGGTCATAAAGAAATTGTGGTTGCGGAGAGCAACGTGCCATCGCTGGGATTTCTCACCCGTCTGCGGCTTTTCAATTCCGGAAATATTACCGGGCTTACCTGGAACGGGGAAAGTTTTATTCCCTTCTGGGAGACCAGCAGTTTCCGTGGTTACCTCTCTGATTTCGGGATGACTCTGCGCAAAGGGAAGGGAGCAACACAGACTGGCATCCTCTACGTTTGCAATCTGCCCTCCAGTGGGACGCTGCTCTCTCTGCTGCCGGGGACGAAAGAGTCTACCCTTACGGTGGGGCGCATTGACTTCTCTACCGAAAAGGAAAGTGAGCAGAAGTAGGGATACAGAAGGGAGACAGGAGACAGGAGACGGGAGACAGGGAAAAGCCAAAAGCGGTAAGGCATTTTTTTACCGCGAAGAAAAACGAAACAGCGAAAAGATTTTTTTTGCCAACGAATAACTGCTCTAAGCATACGAATAAAGGCATTTTTTATATAAAGACAAAGAATTTCACCGCGAAGGACACGAAGAGTAAAGATAGAACACCAACAGCAATTTCCTGTTTAGTTTTCAAATCTTTTTCGCCTTTATTCGCATGATTCGTGTTTTTATTCGTTGGCAAAAAGTTTTTCGCTGTTCCGCCTTTTGCTTTTCCCTTTCTCCCGTC
>JALNVI010000109.1 GCA_023231425.1 Desulforhopalus sp.
AGCTGAAGGAATTGAAGGAGCTGAAGGATCAAAAAATTCTCACGGACGAGGAATATGAAGCCAAAAGACAAGTGCTTGTTGATCAGCTGGGGAAATAGTCCGGCACACAGCAAGAAAATATAGTGGAAACACACAAAAAACATCACCGTACTTGGCAAAGCTTTTGGTTTACGATGATACAAAAAGAAAAGAGTTTCATATGAAGAAAAGGGTGTGTTCAAGCGTAATACTGGTCGGGGTCGCTCTTATCCTTTCGGGATGTTGTAGTATTATTCACGGAACGAACCAAGAAATCGCTGTGAGCAGCAGCCCCACCGGTGCAAGGGTTCTTGTCAACGGCTCACAAGTAGGGACAACGCCCGCAACGCTCAACTTAAAACGTAATGCCCCTCCCCGAATTCGGCTGGAACTCGAGGACTATCAACCGTACGAGATGATACTAACCAAGAGTGTCAGCGGCTGGGTTTGGGGCAACATCGTTTTTGGTGGGCTTATCGGTTTGGCGGTCGATGCCCTTGACGGAGCAATCTACAAGCTCAACCCTGAACAGGTCTCTGCGCAATTACTAGAAAGTAAGGGCAATAAACTGCAAATCCAAATGATTAAAGGTAAACCCGAGAGAGCAGAAAAAATAGGACAGATGAAAAAAAGCCCCGCAGAGAAGCTGAAAGAATTGAAAGGGTTGGAAACTCTAGGAATCCTCACAGGCGAGGAGTATGAAGCCAAGAGACAGGCGCTTGTTGATCAGCTGTGAAAGAGATAATTATTATTTGTAATAGATTTAAAAATATTCTTATATGCTACGTTCTTGATCTAAATACTGATTTAATTACCCCTATTGCAATCATTGATCCGGGCACCTCTCAGCAACAAACGGGTTCCGGTTGTCTTGGATCTTTGCAACACGCCTCTCCCGCTCACACTCCCAACGATCAACCGGATCTTGCTGGTTCCAGACAGCAAACAACTTTCGATTCTTTTTTGAGATGATCCCACGTCCAGGGTAAGCCGTATCCATGTATATGTATGTTCTAGCGATATCCCCCCGAATATTCAAGGGGCTCGGCCTTCCGGTCTTCAATTTCCATGTCACAGGCTCCGAATCTCCGTGGCTCCCCGGAGATCATTGCAAAGCTGTAGTTTGAGTGAAGACCGTTTATTTCCCCTGCGGATGGCTTGAGATTGTGCATGTCAGCTTCCATATAACGAAATTCAGTACTTACCTTTCTGGCGTAATTCCGGCCTTTGAAGGCTTTTCCTTTCCTTTTTACGCATCTCTCATCCCCATTACGCCAGGAAGAAAAACTGTGCCCAAAGCTGGATTAGTACAACAGGTGGAACGCAGAGAGATAAAAAGAGAGGGCTGTCGGTATGGTTACATCATCACAATCTAACCGGAGGCTACCATGTACAGATATCAGCACTTGCTACCAGCTGATGTAGAAACGTTTGATGCAGTTGCACCAAATAACAAGCAGGAATTTACAGCTTATCGGGTGCCTTGAAGAGACCCTGGCACCCGATAAAGGAGCGCAGAGAAGGCAGGGGGAGGGGGGGGCTGTTGTAACCAGAAGTGCAAACAACGGGAGAAAGAAAAGGATCTCACTGCTCTTGCGGGAAAGGCAGCAATCGTCACCGGTGGGGCTCAAAGGGCAGGGCGGGGCCGGTGCTCTTAAACCTCACCGGCCATGGGCGGGCGGATTGTCGTTAATAGATAACCACCTTATTGCTTACAACCTGCTGTCGCCTTTTTTGCGAAGGTCTAAAACGTGATGGTCGTATTCCAGGAGGCCCTTGCCGTAGTTGTACTGCGTATCTATTTCAAGCCCCAGGCTGTTTTTATTTCCCGACGTACCCGTATGATCCGGTTTGTCATTGGTTCTGGCTTCCTCGGCGGGGCATTGCGGGTCCGCCTTGTCGGCAGCACTGTTTTCTTCAGGGGCAGGTCTGTCCGTATGCTTCAGCGTTTCTATGATTCTCTTTTTTTCCGTGACAAGTTGAACAGCATTGAGTGTTTCAATGATTCCATCGGCAAGGGGGTCGAACATATTGATCGGCAGAGCAACAGCAATCTCTCCTTTGTCGTATTTTCCGCACCGCCTTGTCCCGTTGCACATCAGTGAGATATTGATATCGTTTGTATGAAATACCTTTGATGTCATGTCGGAACACATGGCCTGATTGCCATAAAAGCTGAGATGTTCTGGTGCTCCGTATTTGTAGGCGTAGCCCTGCATTATTCGCATGATTGTCTGCGCATAATCTACCATGATAACAAGATCGGCGTGTTCCATCTCTTCAAGAGGGCCGAGTTCAACGCCGTAAATGTCCTGATCAATGTACATCATTGCATCGGCAATGTTTTTCCCAATCGTCCGACTTTCAGAAAGTCCGCAATAGTCAAAGCTTCTGCCTTCGCGCATGGAAATATCCGGTTTCTCCAGACCAATGGCTGCACGGGCATATTCGCAGGTTACGAGATTCTTATCTGCCTTGAAATGTTTGCCGTCCAGTGCCTGGCGGACTTGATAGCAGTAAGATCCTTTTTGTGATCCAGGACTGGCTTTGCAGTTGTCATAGTCTTCCTGAAAGTCGAGAAAATGCACCCCCGCAATCCTGTGCTGCAGGTCGAGTGCTGTTGTCATTTTCCATACATTTATATTCTTCATGGGTAACACCCTGGATTAAGTTGTTCTGTTGTTCTTTTGTAATACCTTTACATCCTTTAGTGACCAGAGAAGGCAACTGCGTTGACATCTTTTTGGGCGATTACGAATGGATAAACAGGATGTAAAATTGATCTCATTGTAGAAACGTCCGTTGTGCTGAAGACGCCCAAATTGGGCGTCTTCACAAAGACCTTTTCCTGCCTCCTTTCTCCCTTCCCCCTGCTGGTATTATTTAGCTGAACTGTCTACCCACGTGTTCCAGAAAAAAGGCTGTCCATAGGCCTGAAAGCCTTTTACCCGTTCGTTCATGCCATAAAGACGAACATCATTAAAGCTCTTTATATACGGGACTTCTTCCCAGAATTTGGCATAAAATTCTTTGACGATTTCATACCGTGCCTGCTGATCTGTCGCAACTGCCATTCTCTCGAACAGTGCGTCCATTTCGTGGGATGCCTTGTCGTCCCAGCCAGTGATCCACCCGTTGGTACCTGTCCAGGGCTGGAAGTTCTGGGGATCGGGGGTCATATCGCTCCACCTGCTGACCCGGATATCCCATTTGCCCGTTGTCTCGTAATCAAAAGCGGTTGCCTCGTCATAGAGGTCAACGGAGACATTGAGTCCAATGGCTTTAAGCTGGTTTTGCAAAACAAGTGCCGCATTACTTTCGTACATGTTTGCCTTGTCGCCAATGATACTGATTGTTTCCTCGTTATATCCAGACTCCTCTACCAATTTTTTTGCCCTGGCCACATCGTGCACATTGTATATGTCTTTGCCAGCCTCAGGGTCATGCCAGATATTCCCTTTTTTGAACCAGCTTCCGTCTTCAACACTCCAGAATTTTTTATCGCCAACTTGCGCCTGGGCCAGCTCTTCATCATCAATGGCGATGGCCAGTGCCTGCCGCATGAGTTTGTTGTTAAATGGTGGTTTTGCAGAATTGAGGGCGATAACGCTGATGGTACCATCATTACAGATGACCGGCTTGATTCCGGGATACTCGGAGATCGTGGTGTAATGGTCTGTGGAAACTTCGTCTATGAAGTCGTACTGGCCGCTTTGAAGTCCGGCTATGCGCACGCTTTCTTCCGGAACAAAATCCATGGTGATTTTGTCGAGATAGGGAATCCTCTCACCGGTAAGCCCGGAAAGTTTTCCTTTCGCAGGTGTATAGTTTTCATTTTTTACAAGGACTGCCTTCTGGCTGGGAACGTATTCCTCAATACTATACGGACCGGTTCCAACATAATCGGTAATGATATTATCCCCGAATTTGTCGAGAATTTTCTTTTCCCGCACATACAGTCTCTGGCCGGATACCTGAGAAGCCATGATGCTGAGAATAGGCGCATAGATCTGGTTCAGGGTGATCCTTATTTCATTGTCATTGATGATATCGACGCTTTGAACTTTATCTTTGACAATGTGACCTGCCTGATTCTTGCGCAGCCAGCGGTCCATGGAGGCCTTTACATCTTCTGCCGTCATCTCGTGGCCGTCTGAGAATTTCACGCCTTTTCTGAGTTTGATATCATACTGTTTGGAATCACTGGAAAGCGTGCAGGATTCTGCGAGATACGGCTGGGCCTGGCCGTTTCCATCTGTTTCAAAGAGTCCCTCATACACGTGATTCATGACCTGAGTTGCTTCCCATTGTGTGCCAAAATCCGTATCAAGATTGTCCGGGGCCTTTTGCAGGGCAACGGTAATTTCTCCACCGGAATGTGGCTCGCTGGAGACAACAGGAGCCTGATCTGCTGCTGTCGTATTTGATTTTTCGGGTTGTTCAGAATTGCTCTTGCAACCGGCAGTAATGAAGGCTGCAACGAGCAGAATAAACAACAGTGTGGATTTTCGTTTTCCCATGGATTCTCCTTTTTGTCATGAGATGAAAGTAAATATGCGGGTATCTTGAAACATCCTGTTTTTCGTTTAAATGCAAGGTTCCGTGTTATTGATCTGCAAGTAAATAGTGTGTCTGGCTTACGTATATCTTCTTGTTTGAACGTTCTTTTACATCACGCAGCACCTTTTGAAATATCTCCGTATCTTCTTGAATATCTGCTGCTGCGAACGCGTCTGCATTTTTCAGTGTGGGCAATGATGCAAATAAAAGTCTCGTATAGCTGTGCTGCGGATTCTCAAATATTTCATCGCGCGTACCCTCCTCAACAATCCTCCCGTTGCACATCACGCCGATCCTGTCGCTCATATAGCGGACAACCGACAGATCATGGGAAATAAACAGGTAAGAAAACCCATACTCTTTCTGCAATTTCTGTAAGAGACTCAGAATCTGGGCCTGGACGAGCAGATCAAGTGCGGAGACGGGCTCATCACAGATGATCAGTTTGGGATTGGTGGCAATGGCCCTGGCAATACAGATCCTTTGTCGCTGTCCGCCTGAAAATTCATGGGGGTATTTATCCAGATTCTCCTTTCCGAGGCCTACGCTCTGCAGCAATCTCTCCGCTTCCGCCCTGATATGAGAAGGGTTTTCAGCCCTGCTTGAAATCGCCTCAGCCAGAAGTGTGCTGATTTTCATCCTTGGATTCAGGGAACCGTAGGGATTCTGAAAAATAATCTGAATATTGTGCCGTTTTTTGCGTAATTGCCGTTTTGTCAGCGTGCTTATGGGAATGCCTTCAAAAAGGATTTGCCCTTTGTCCACATCCAGCAGACGGAGAATCATTCGCCCGGTTGTTGTCTTGCCACAGCCGGATTCGCCCACGAGGGCATAGGTCTCACCTTTATGTATATTAAAGGAGACACGGTCTACCGCCTTGACCACAGACTTTTTCGAAACAAAACTTTTACATATCTCTTTTATTTCGAGTAAAAGAGGGCGCTTTTCGTGTGAATTTTGTTTGGTCATCTGTAGTTCCAGCATCTTACAGTTCCTTTGCTACCTTCTTTTCGTACCAGCGAGGGGTGTTCTGCATGGCATTTTTGTGTACAGAGAGCACATCGTGGGGCAAATTTACATCCTGTAAGATTTTCTCCTGGTCGGGGGACATTGCCCTTTACAAGGGTCAGTTCGGCAGCACCGTCATAGAGTTCTTCAGCCGCGCGTATCAGTTGTTTCGTATAGGGATGGGAAGCCTGCTCTATGATATTGTCCCTCGTGTCCTGCTCAACAATTTCTCCACCGTACATAACCGTTATGTTTTCGGATAAGGAGGCAATGACGCCCATATCATGGGAGATGATGAGAAGCGCCATGTGATTTGTGTGGATCAGTTTTTTGATAATTCTCAGAATCTGTGCCTGAATTGTGACATCAAGGGCCGTTGTGGGCTCATCCGCGATCAGAAGTTGAGGATTACAGGATATTGCGATGGCGATGGCGATTCTCTGGCACATCCCGCCTGAAAGTTCGTGGGGATATGATTTGAGTATGTTTTCAGGATCTTTGATCCCCACATCCTGCAGGAGGCTGATGCAGCGCTGCTGAATGTCTGTTTTGCTCAGGTTAAGATGCAATCTGATTGGGGCTGAAAGTTGTTGTTTAATGGTGAAAACCGGATTGAGAGACGTCATCGGTTCTTGAAAGATCATGCCGATCTCTTTCCCGCATATCTTTCGCAGTTTGCTCTCTGAAAGCTCGCTCAGGCAGATATCTCCCCAGTATATGTGCCCCTTGTCGATTTGTATGTTGGGTTCGGTGAGCTTCAGGATGCTCATTGCGGTAATGCTCTTTCCACATCCTGATTCCCCGATAATCCCCATGGTTTCGCCGCTCTGGACAGCAAAGGAAACGTCACGGACAATTTCAGTCGTGCGTTTTTTGTCTGC
>JALNVI010000110.1 GCA_023231425.1 Desulforhopalus sp.
GAGTGGTAGTCACTCTCCTCATCAACCATGCCGTGCCGTGAAAAAACACGATGGGTGTACGTGTCCACCACAAAAGAGAGCTTCTTACAGACATAAAGCAGTATCGCATCGGCCGTCTCCGGTCCGATCCCCCTCACAGTCAGAAGCTGCTCCCGCAAAGGGTGCAGCTCTCCCTTACGAAACAAGGCAAAATTCCCCCCATACTCTTCCTCCACCAGGTTGATAAGATTGCGTAACCGCTGCGCCTTCAGGTTATAGTACCCGGAAGACCGAATAAGCGGCGCGATCTCCTCCGGAGCAAGCTGTGAAAAGGTTTCATACTCCAGAAGTCCCCTCTCACGAAGACAGACAAGGGCCTTGCCCACATTGCCCCAGCTGGTGTTCTGGGTCAGCACAGCCCCGACAAGAACCTCAAAAGGGGTATCGGCAGGCCACCAGTGCTGAGGCCCGTAATGGTCAAAGAGGAGTTGATAAACCTGCTGGAAATCAGTCATCAGCATTGAGGTCAAACTCCTCTTCTCCGAGCCTGTCTCCCAGGCAGATACCAATATCACGGGCAGTTATCACCTTGTCGCTCTCAAGATCAACCTTCTTCCGCCGCTTGATCGCCTCAGCAATCGGCACCGCCACCATCTCGGAGTCACGCAGGGCAACCATATGATCAAACTGTTTCCGTTCCACCATGCGAACTGCAGCAGCCCCGAAACGCAGAGCCAGCAGCCGGTCGTAGGTTGTTGGAGAACCACCGCGCTGAAGATGTCCAAGAACGAGGGAGCGAGTATCTTTTTCCGTACGCCTGTGAATCTCCTCGGCCACCCACTCGGCAACTCCGCCGAGAATCATTTCGGCGCGTCCGAGCTCCCCACAGCCTTTGTTAAAGCCTTTTCCGTCACAGGTCACCGCACCCTCCGCAGCCACCACGATGGCATAATGCTTGTCGCGCAGGTCATTATCGAGAATCTTATTGCACACCGCCTCAATATCAAAGGGAATCTCCGGCAACAGGATGACATCAGCGCCGCCGGAAATACCTGAATAGAGTGCAATCCAGCCGGAGTCACGCCCCATAACCTCAACAACCATCACCCGGTTGTGAGACTTGGCCGTGGAGTGCAGCTTGTCCAGAGCGTCGGTGGCGGTGGAGACGGCGGTATCAAAACCGAAGGTCCGCTCCGTCATCTCAAGGTCATTGTCGATGGTCTTCGGGACTCCAATTACCGGCATCCCCTTCAGTGCAAAACGATGGGCGATATCGAGACTGCCATCACCACCAATGGCAATATGGCAGTCGAACCCCATCCTCTGGAAATTTTTGAGAATCTTGTCGGATATATCAAGGACCTGCACCTCCCCTGCCAGATTTTTTACCGGACGGGAAAAAGGATTCCCCTTATTCGTCGAACCAAGGATAGTCCCGCCAAGATTATAGATACCCTCAACATCTCTGGGGTAGAGGCGAACGAGGTCATCCATATCGAGAAAACCGGCATAACCATTAAGGCTGCCGAACACCTCCCAGCCCCGCTTGTAGCAACTGTGCACGACCGAATAGATAACCGCGTTGAGGCCTGGCGCGTCCCCGCCGCCGGTAGAAATAACAATTTTCTTCATTACTGTATTCTCCTGATCAAGTTCCCAATGGCTGTGCAGAAGGGTACCCAGAAGAAGATGTCGAATTAGGCCCTTCCTTCAAAGGTATACCGGACAGGACCTCTTCAGAGTCAGATACTGCACTGTTTCACTCCTTCTACTTTAGCTCATATTCCGGCAAATTCAAAAGAGGGAGAGTCCACTTTTTACGCACGGCACAAAAAAGCTTGCGAACTCCACAAAAAATCCTATTGTTACGAGCAGTAAGCATTTTTTTTCAGGTCGAGGTATCTTGAAGGACCTTGCATTTCGTTCATATTCGAGGTTCAGAAGGGAATTTACCACAGGTCTCACTTTGATATCGGAGTCTAACGCTTCCCTCCGAGGATAAATTTCTGACTGTAACAAAGAAGATGGACGAAAGACTGGTTATTCGATGTTCCCTTCAATTGAAAGGATATGTCAGGAGGGAGCTGCAACCAGCTCTCAAAACTATTTTCTGGAGGATATACTATGGCAGAATTGACAGTAACAGATATTGCTGTTACCAAACTGGCCGAATACCTCGCGGACAACAGCATTGAGTCCGCGTTGCGTATTGCGCTCATGCAGGGCGGCTGAAGCGGCCCCGCTTTGGGATTGGCTCTGGATGAGCCAAAAGACAACGATAAAGTTTATGACAAAAAAAATCTAAAATTCCTCGTCGAAGAGACTCTCTTCGAGACCACAGGGAATATTACTGTGGACTACGTGGATGCAGGGCCGGGTTCCGGTTTCGGGATCACCTCCGAAAAACCGGTTGGTGCCCAAAGCTCCTGCGGTTCATGCAGTTCCTGCAGCTGAGAAGTTGTAACAAGACATTTGTCTTGCGGGCAGCTCTCTCACCGGGAGCTGCCCTTTTTTTTATTGTAAAATCATCTGTGTCTTTCTGTATTATTCCCGCCATTCCCTTTTTTATTCACCTCCCTTCTTGAGCAGGTAATCCCTGTCCGCACTCCGCAAAAAAAAGCTTGCGAACCCCGTAAAGAATCCTAATGTCTCCCAAACGGGCATTCTTTTGAGATCAACTTCAGGGTTTTAAAAGGAGATGTCAGACGGGGCTGAATCCAGCTCTTAAAACTCTTTTATTGAGGATGTATCATGGCAGAATTAATAGTAACAGATCTCGCAGTTACCAGATTGAAAGAATACCTTGTGGACAACAGCATCGAATCCGCACTGCGCATTGCACTTATGCAGGGGGGCTGTGGCGGCCCTTCTCTGGGACTGGCTCTGGATGAGCCTAAAGATAATGACAAGACCTATGACAAGGAAAATTTAAAATTTCTCGTTGAGGCAGACCTCTTCGACACTACTGGTGATATTACCGTAGACTATGTGGAAGCAGGCACAAACTCCGGCTTTGGCATCACCTCCGAAAAATCGGTTGGTGGTGGCAGCTGTTGTGGTTCATGCGGGTCCTGCGGCTGAGAACCTGTTACCAAACCGCTGTTTTTTCGAGGCAGTTCCCTCTTCGGGAACTGCCTTTTTTTGTGTCAAGATATTGACACAATTCTTGACACGACCTTTCATCTCCTTATTTTATCTTCTGCCAGCGAATATGCCTGCGACCACCAGAAAGGTCGGAAAAACCACCAATTATTGAGAGGGGAAAGGTTATGCAATTCGATAAATTTACCGTTAAATCTCAGGAAGCCGTACAGGCGGCGCAACAGCTTGCACGCGACAATAATCACCAGGAGATTCGTCCCGTTCACCTTGCCATCGCACTGATGAAACAACCCGATGGCATCGTGGTTCCGGTACTGCAGAAGCTCGGGGCAGATCCTTCAATGGTGCTGATGGAACTAAACAAAGAGTTCGAGAAGATTCCCAAAGTCAGCGGTGGTGGCGCAGGACAGGTCTATACCTCCAACGAGCTGCAGAAGGTGCTTGACGGCGCCTTCAAGATTGCCCAGAAGATGCAGGATGATTTTGTCAGCGGAGAACACCTTTTCATGGCCATCCTGCAATTCGGCGGAGATGTAGCCACATCCCTGAAGCAGGGAGGTGTGAAGGGGGAGGACTTTCTCCAGGCACTTTCACAGATTCGCGGCTCCCACCGGGTAACCGACCAGTATCCCGAAGAGAAATATCAGGCGCTGGAGAAATACGGGAGGAACCTCACTGATCTTGCCCGACAGGGGAAAATTGACCCGGTTATTGGCCGGGATGAGGAGATTCGTCGTATCATCCAGGTGTTATCCCGGCGGACGAAAAACAACCCTATCCTTATTGGTGAACCGGGCGTCGGGAAAACCGCCATCGCCGAGGGCCTCAGCCAGAGAATAGTCGAAGGAGACATCCCCTCCGGCCTGCATAACAAACAGGTCATTACCCTTGACCTTGGCGCACTTGTTGCCGGGGCAAAATACCGTGGAGAATTTGAAGACCGACTGAAAGCGGTTCTGAAAGAGGTGGAAGAGAAAGCCGGGGAAATCATCCTTTTTATTGACGAAATTCATACACTGGTCGGTGCTGGAGCAGCGGAAGGGTCCATGGATGCCTCCAATATGCTGAAACCGGCCCTTGCGCGGGGAGAACTCCACTGTATTGGGGCAACCACGCTGGATGAATATCGTAAATATATTGAGAAAGACAGCGCCCTGGAGCGGCGTTTTCAACCGGTACTCATCCAGGAACCGAGCGAAGAGGACACCATCGCTATCCTGAGGGGGATTAAAGAGAAGTACGAGGTGCATCACGGAGTACGTATCAAAGACTCCGCCACCGTTGCGGCCGTCACCCTCTCCAACCGTTACATTACCGATCGATTTCTGCCCGACAAGGCCATCGACCTTATAGACGAAGCAGCCTCGCAGCTGCGTATTGAGATTGATTCCATGCCGGTGGAAATTGACGCACTGGAACGGCAGAAGATCAAACTGAAAATTGAGCAGGAAGCGTTGAAAAAAGAGAGTGATGACACCTCGAAAAAACGCTTTGAAGAGAGTAAACGCAAGCTCGCCGAACTCCAGGACAAGCTCAATACAATGAAGGCACACTGGACCCTGGAAAAGGATACCATTCAGTCAATCCGCGCCATAAAAAGCGAGATTGATGCCGCACAGGCAGAGGCTCAACGCCTTGAACGAACCGGCGACTTGAGCAAGGTCGCAGAGATTCGTTACGGCAAACTGATTGAACTTCAAAAGAAACTTGAAGCCGCGAACGCTGCTCTTCAGAAAGTGCAGGAAGGGCAGATGATGCTCAAGGAAGAGGTCAGCGCCGAAGACATTGCAACCATTGTCGCCAAGTGGACCGGCATTCCGGTAGACAGACTGCTTGAAGGTGAAAAAAACAAGCTGGTAAACGCCGAGGCCGAACTCGGAAAAAGGGTCATCGGTCAAAGGGCGGCGATCAAAGCAGTTTCCAATGCAGTGCGTCGGGCGAGAGCCGGTCTGCAGGATCCGAACCGGCCGCTGGGCTCCTTTATCTTCATGGGTCCGACGGGAGTTGGTAAAACTGAACTGGCGAAAAGCCTTGCCGACTTCCTCTTTGACGATGAAGGTGCGATGATCCGTATCGACATGTCTGAGTTTATGGAAAAACACAGCGTCGCCCGACTCATCGGGGCCCCTCCAGGCTATGTGGGCTACGACGAAGGTGGTTATCTTACGGAAGCTGTACGGCGGCGGCCCTACTCTGTCATCCTCTTTGATGAGATAGAGAAAGCCCATCCCGACGTCTTCAACATTCTCCTGCAGGTTCTTGACGACGGCCGGATGACCGATGGCAAGGGGCGGACGGTGGACTTCAAGAATACTATCATGATTATGACCTCCAACCTCGGCTCCAGTCTGATTATGAGCATGAATGAGGAGGGGCGAAACCGCGCGGAAGTGCAGAAAGAGATCGACAAATTGCTCTTCAGCAAGTTTAAACCGGAGTTCCTCAACCGAATTGATGAGACTATTATCTTCGACAAATTGGAGAAAAGGGACATTATCGCCATTACTGATATCCAGCTTGGGAAACTGGCGAAACGCCTGGCTGCCCAGGAAATAACCATTATATTCAGGGACTCCGCCAAAGAGCTTCTGGCAGAACACGGGTATGATCCGACCTTCGGGGCACGCCCACTGAAGCGGACGATACAAAAAGAACTTGAGGACCCGCTTGCCATGCTGCTCCTTGATGGGGAGCTCCCCCCGGAGAGTGAAGTCGTGGTCGAGGGAACCGCTGCGGAATTGACGTTCACCACAAGCAGCAAGTCGTAAAACTCTTTACTCCTGAGGGCAGCTGGTTTACAAAACCTTTTGCAGGAAAAAAGCAATCACCCCCACCTGCCGGACAGGCTGTGAATTTAGAAAGCAGACCTGTCCGGCATTATTTCAGGAGAACGTATGAACGAAACAATTGATGACCTCACCATGAACTACGAGGAAGAGGGTGTTCTCATCGTCAAAGAAACGGGCAAGGAAGTCCTTTCTAAAGGTGCATGGGCAACTCTTCTCTACCGCTACAATGATCTTGACCGCAAGACCGGCGAGTATGGCAAAGATAAATACTCCATCCGTCGCTATCAAAAGCAGCAGGGAGAGTATCGTCAGAAGTCTAAATTTAACATCTCAAGTGCCGACCAGGCGAAAAAGATCATCGCCGCGCTTTCTTCCTGGATAGATGAAGAGAAAGAATAACAGCGAAATAACATGGTGATAAGGAGAAAAAGCACTCCTTGTGTCTTTTCTCCTTGATCTTTATTCTTCAACCCCGTATATTCCCGCCTTCGTTGCAGATGATCTGGGCAAAACGCCACAGAGAACCTGCAGGGAGATTAGAAAAGAGTTGACAGGATGGATCAGAAATGATATATACTGCCAGCTCGCTGAACGCA
>JALNVI010000111.1 GCA_023231425.1 Desulforhopalus sp.
AACAGCGGAATTGTATCACCCCTGGTGACAAATCGGCACGGCGGTGGTTTCCCGCAATGTTGGTGTGTAGACAAGGCATGCCTTGTCTCTACGGTGGTGCGGCACTCGTAGCGGTAACGCTCAACGATAACCCATGAAATAAATCGCCAGCACAACGGACGTTATCAGGTTTTGTTGCCCTGCTTTTTCCTGCCTCCTTTCTCCTGCCTCCCTTCTAACTCCGTTTATTTTACCCCATCAAGAATGATACAGTGCAGAGCCCGCGGCCCGTGCGCGCCATGAACCAGCACCGCCTCAATATCCGCCGTCTTTGACGGCCCGCTGATAAAGACCATCGCCTCTTCAGGATATTTTCCCAGCCGCGCGTAAAACTCGTCATAATCCTCCACGATATTTTCCAGACGCAGCAGTGCGATATGAATCGACGGCAGCAGCGAGGTTGAAAGAGGCTGTCCCGGCAGGTTACGCTGCACAATGACCGCTCCGGCAGCCATGGCAAGTTCGGGAACGGTGAGTCCGGCGAGAGCCTTCTCACTGTGGGCACGGATATCCTTTTCTCCGCTCGCGGTGGAGTAGGTGCTAATGTTCTTTTTTTGCAGCGTCTCAGACAGATTGAGAGCTGCAAGGTCAGGATGGTCGTGCACCATGACACTCTTCTCCGTGGAAAACTCGGGCTGTGTCTCTTCAAGGATTTTGACAATGATCTTCCGCGCCTCCTTTAAGGAGGCAGCCCGGTGGCATGTCAGATTCAAGTTTTTTGCCACATCCTCAAAAAGAGAAGCAAGCTGCAGCAGTTCTTCATGACTGCGGTGACGCGTTTCTGCCACGAGGGGAGCCTGATCTTCCGAGGCGAAAATGGCGGGGAACTCTGCCGGGTCACGCGGAGTCTCTCCATCCTGCCCGATGGCGATGGCAATTTTTTTCAAGAAAGCGGTTCTCTCAGCCATTACTTCTCCTCCCCTTCATCTTTTGCACTGCTTCCCTCTTTTTTCTCTGCCGGGAGAGGTCTGTTCTCCAACTTTTCCTTCCAGAGGCGCGCAAAACTCTTCTCCGCTATCGGTGGAAGATCCCGATCCTCTGTCCATGCACGGCCAGGGCCGGACATGGCGGTAACCATATTGTTCTGGTGCGGCTTCTTTTTCATGATGGCCCGAACGACTTTCTCACCCGTGTGCCAGAGGCCAGGGGAGACCATGGCCGCACCGACACCACGAAAAGCCAGCTCCTCCAGGGGGTTCTGCTGCTCCACAGCCCACTTTTCGTCACCATAAGCCAGTTTTTCCCGCAGAGCGAGCAGCATGCGGGGAATATCATTTTTCACCGGGCAGGCCTTCAGGCACGCGCCGCAGAGCGTTTCCCCTTTGCAGAGGTCCGCCTGGGCGTTAATTCCATTGAGGAGAGGCTCGATTACAGCACCAATCGGTCCGCTGCAGGTTGCGCGGTTATAGGAATGTCCGCCGATCTTGCCATAGACGGGACAGACATTGAGGCAGGCACCACAGCGAATGCAGTTGAGAATTTCGCTGAAAGTCTCATCGGCAAGAATCTTTGAACGGCCGTTATCAATAATAATCAGGTGAAACTCCTGCGGACCATCTGGACAACCTTCCGCCACCGGACCGCCGTTGAAACTGACATAAGTAGAGATTTTCTGCATCGCCGCACCCAGGGTGAGAAGCTGCAGCATATCCTTATGCTCCTGCATGTTGGCGACAATGCGCTCCATGCCCATAAGGGCAACATGAATCGGCGGCATCGTACCTGCCATACGAATATTTCCCTCATTGGAGACCAGCGAAACCTGTCCTGTTTCAGCAATGGCAATATTACAGCCGGTGATCCCCATATCTGCCTTGAGAAATTTCCTGCGCAGGGCCTTCCGGGCGGCAAGGGTCAGTGTGGGTGGATCATACGAAAGGGGCATGCCGATTCGTTTCGCAAGAAGGTCACCGATATGCTCTCTATTCATGTGAACAGCCGGGGCAATAATATGGGAGGGAATATCTTCATCAAGCTGAACGAGATACTCACCGAGGTCGGTTTCCCAATGTTCAATACCCGCATCGACCAGGGCCTGGTCGATCTTGATCTCCGCACTGAGCATGGACTTGCCCTTCACCACCAGCTTCACATGGCGGCGTTTCGCGAGTTCGATGGTGTAGAGCCGAGCCTCTTCCGCCGTCTCCGCGAAGAAAACGTGGCCGCCACGGGCCTCTACAGAATCGGCAAGTTGTGCCAGCAGAATATCAAGATTTTTCAGATTTTTATTTTTGGCGGCCTTTACCCTGTTCCGCAATTCATCCATTTCAGGCTTCTCTTTCCACAAATTGAGAATTCCTTTCCCTAATCGATCCTGGATCAGGTCAATTGCAGCCTGCAGCTTGTCGTCAGCTATCGCCTTTTTCGCATTTTCCCGATAGAAACTTTTATTCATTTTTCGCTCCCTGCCAGAATTTCAGCGAGATGAGCAACCTCAACCGTCTCCCCCAGGCGAGAGAGTCGGCCCTTGATATTCATCAGGCAGCTCATATCACAACCACAGACGACATCGGCACCGGAAGCGAGAATATTTTTAATTTTTTCATCCACGAGGGCGGTGGAGATTTCCGGGTAGTTGACAGAGAAGGTGCCACCGAAACCACAGCACTGAGTGCTGTCTTTCATCTCAACAAATTCAAGCCCTTTGACATTATTCAGCAGCACCCGGGGCTGGCGGTCAATGCCAAGGCTGCGATAGAGATGGCAGGAGTCATGGTAGGTGACTTTTCGTTTGAAGGTCGCCCCGCTGTCACTCACCCCGAGCTGATCAACGAGATATTCACTGAACTCATAACAGCGTTTGCCAACGGCCCGTGCCCGTTCCTGCATCTTCGGAGAATCTTTGAAGAGCTCCGGGTAATGATTACGCACCATAGAGACGCAGGAGCCGGAGGGGCAGACAATATCTTCACAATCCTCAAAGAGTTCGATGAAGTGCAGGGCCGCTTTGCGCGCCTCCCTCTGGTACCCGGCATTGAAAGAAGGCTGTCCGCAGCAGGTCTGTCCGGAAGGGTAGTCCAAAGGGATACCAAGTCGGTCGAAGACCGTAACCATCGCCTCGCCGACGTGGGGAAACATTGAATCAACAAGACATTGAATAAAGAGGGAGACTTTTCGTTTTACCATGGAATTGAAGAAAGATTTATTGAAGAAAACAGCGAATATGAACGGCAGACAAGGTTCTTCAAGGTAGCCTGAAAATCAACTGATGCTGGACAATATAGCACTGTTCTTGTTTTTCGGTGCTTGATTTTTTTTCAGGAGAAGAGACGTTACGCGAAATATACGGAAAAAAACAAAAAGCGATAAAACATTTTTTTACCGCGAAGAACGCGAAGGAAAGCGAAGGAAAGCGAAGGAAAGCGAAGGAAAAAAAATTTGGAAATAAAGATTTTGTAATTTACACGCGGAAAGGACGAGAAAAAAGCGGCAGGGGAAGAGAGAAACAGCTCCACAAGAAACGACAAAACCCCACAACTCTGAAGTTGTGGGGTTTTTATATACTGGCGGAGAAGGAGAGATTCGAACTCTCGGTACTCACGTACACACGCTTTCCAGGCGTGCACCTTAAGCCACTCGGTCACCTCTCCGTAATAAATTCTATAAAATATTACTTTTTCTTCTTCTTAGCAGCAACAGGAGCAACAACAGCTTCTACCAATGCTTTGTCGACAACAACAGCAACACCCGGATCTTCCACCAGAACTACATTCGCGGGCAGCGGAATGTCTTTACATTCAATCGTGCCGTCAATGGCAAGGCCGGTAACATCCACGGTAATTTGATCAGGGATATCAAGAGGTTTGCCAGAAAGCAGAAAAACACGGTGATGAATGTGCAAAAAACCACCCATATCAACACCTTTCGCAACTCCCGTGTAAACGACAGGAACTTTATACGTCTGAATCTTGTTGAGATCAATTTCACAAAAATCAACATGGATCAGGGAGTTGTCCACCGGATGAGCTTGAATTTCACCAACACGAACGCTTCTCGAACTGCCCTCTACATTCAGGGTGACTACAGCATTGCGTCTATGGAATTCAAGCAGCTGGGCATAAAGGACTTTAGTATCAAACTCCAGCATCTGAGCATCTTTGCCACCACCGTAAACGACTCCAGGGGTTTTACCCTGCATCCGCAATTGACGCATGGGGCCTTTTCCTGTTACTTCTCTTGCTGAAGCGGAAATTTCAACCTGATACATTGTCTTCCTCCTGCTGCTGACCCCGAATAAACTCTTTTCAGACAGCGCGTGGTTCTAAATTTTATTTTAAAATATCTCTTATTTCCTGCAGTTATACAAAAAGATAACTTACAGAATCTTCGTTGTGAATTCGATCAATTGCGTTGGCAAGGAGTTTCGAAACAGAAAGCACTTTGATTTTATCACAGGCTTTTGCTTCATCCCGCAACGGAATGGAGTTCGTTACAACCAGAGATTTCAGCTCTGAGTTGGTGAGACGATCAATCGCCGGGCCTGAGAGAACGGGATGGGAACAGCAGGCATGAACTTCTGCAGCCCCATGCTCCATTAACGTTCTCGCTCCGGCACAGAGCGTTCCAGCTGTATCTACCATATCATCCATGAGAATGGCAACCTTACCTTTGACATCCCCAATAACATTCATTGCTTCGCATTCATTCGGCCGATCACGACGCTTATCAATGATTGCAAGTCCTGTATCCATCCTTTTAGCAAATGCCCGTGTTCTTTCGACACCACCGGCATCCGGAGAGACCATAATAACGTCTTTCCCGGCGAATTGCTCACGCACATACTCGATAATGACGGGAGCTGCATAGAGATGATCGACAGGGATGTTGAAAAAACCCTGGATCTGTCCCGCATGAAGATCCATGCAGAGTACCCGCCGCACCCCGACCGCCATAAACATCTCAGCAACAACCTTTGCCGTGATAGGCACCCGGGGGGCATTTTTACGATCCTGCCGCGCATACCCGTAATAGGGGACGACAGCAGTAATCCGCCGTGCAGAAGCCCTGCGAAGCGCATCCACCATAATAACCAGCTCCATGAGATTATCATTGACTGGCGTACAGGTGGGTTGAACGACGAAAACGTCCGTACCACGAACGTTATCTTTAATTTCAACGAATATTTCGCCGTCACTGAACTTACGCACATCTGCCTTGCTTAATGGCATGTTCAAATGATCGGCAATTTCTTGAGCCATTACTCGATGGGCATTACCAGAAAAAACTTTTAAGTCTCGCATTATACTGCCGTGGATAGGAAAATCGGGGGATAAATGATGGCTGGGGCGGCAGGGATCGAACCTACGAATGCCGGGATCAAAACCCGGTGCCTTACCGCTTGGCGACGCCCCAGTATACCTTAGACCAAAAAACCTTACTTCCGTACTCCGTTTGCAACTTATCGAGAACGCTGTGCTTCTCGTCAGTTTCCACAGCACCTACTGCGAATACTCCGAACACCGTACCTCCGCTGCCTGACATCAATACTTGTTGAGCTCCAACCTCACGCAACACCTGTTTTAAATTCTCTATTTGAGGATACAGTTCACAGCTGATCGATTCAAGATCATTATGCATATCCTGCAAATTGAAGCGTTGTTGTTGAAGACGCGCTAATTTAGATTTTTTAACGCCACTTGTCAATATTATTTTTTGAAAAATTTCGGCAGTAGAGACACTGAACCCTGGATTGACCAGCAGAAACTCGTAATTCTCCAAAGAATCAACAGGATCCATTACGTCACCAATTCCGCTGGCGATAACCGCAGGCGCATCAATTGAAAAAAAAGGGACGTCCGCACCAAGCCCACGTGCGAATCGGATCAATTCTTTGTCCGAAAACTCCTTCCCCGCCAGATCGTTCAACGCCCGCAGCACTGTTCCGGCATCACTGCTGCCGCCACCGAGCCCCGCCGCTACCGGAATATTTTTTTCAAGGGAGATGTGGGCCCCGGAACCAGCCAGTCGCCTGCTTTGACTGAAGAAAAGTTCCGCTGCCCTGACCGCAAGATTGTTTTCGTCTGTCGGAATTGTCTCATCAGAGCAACTGCACTGCACCCTGCCGCTGTCATTAAGGTCGACATCAATAATATCGCAGAGGTCAATCTTCTGCATCCGCGTCAGCAGATCATGATAGCCGTCCTCCCGTCTGCCGGTCACATACAGGAAGAGATTAACTTTGGCCGGTGCCTCAAAACGCATGGGACTCAGCTCTTCTTCACGTGTTGAACAAACCGCAGTTTTGCATCATAGAGAATGCTCTTCAGCAGCTGGT
>JALNVI010000112.1 GCA_023231425.1 Desulforhopalus sp.
GGAAACCTTGTCTGTTGCTGAAAAAGGAATATCTTTCAGACCGAATTCAACCACAAGGGCATTCTCATATGGTTTTTCCAGTAATCCATGGCCCAGCGTGTTCAGCACCGCCATGGCGCAGTAACCCTCAATCTGATAAACTTCATCTTTCAGTAATAATTCGTGTTTATCCGTGTCCATTCGTGGTTCCTTTTGTCGTTTGTAACCACGAAGGGATAAACAGGATGCAAAACGGGGCATAACTTAATAGGAATGGTATGAAACGTACCAGCGATTTCACGCTTTGTGGCCGAACACAGACGAAGTGCAGGGATGAGGTCACCAATTCATTTCATGGCTGCCTGTGCGCCGCTTTATACCGGATCGTGATATCTGCATAGCAGCGTAACCAGAAGTCCCCTTCCGGCGAAGAGAAAAAACCGGGGCGTTTCAGGCCAAGGCCATAGGCAACACGGGCGTTCTCATACGCGCCGTTAATATCTCCGGACCTGTCCCGCACTTTTGATTCCAGGAAAAAGGCCAGAGGCGATTCCGAATCATATTCCAGGGCCTTTCGGAAATCTGCCTGGGCGTTTTTATTCTCTCCTATTGCCAGGTGAGACAAACCCTGGCGGGCATAATAATAGGATTTCAGCGCAGGTGTTAAAGGGCTTGAAGTCTCAAATCCTTTTTTAAAATCACTCAGGGCGGCTGCATACTTTTTCTGCGTGCAGGCAAGATCTCCCCTTCGCAGATAACACAGGCCGCAGTCTGGCTGAAGCTGGATTGCCTGCCCCAGAAATGTGACTGCTTTTTCAGGATGGCCACGGCGGACAGCAATGGCATACTGCAGTTTCAGTGCCCCTGCTGTAATTCTTGTATTGTTTCCCAGGGCAAAACGCGTCCGCCTGGCATGGCGCATGGCTTGATCCATGTCCCGGTACTTATATGCGCGATATGCGAGATTCAGTTCTTTTTTGGCATCCAGAACAAAGACACCAGCCCCCAGCAATCCCAATGCCACGAAAAAGGTCAGGATTCGGGCCCATGTAATCACCGGCTCTCCTTCGGCTGGCTGTTAATGCCCACAAGCAGAAAAAACACCATGAAAAAAAGGTCAAACAGGTTTAAAAAGATCCAGAATCCCCCGTTAACCCCCAGTTGGAAATTCTTTGCGACCGCGCCTCCGAGAAGGGTTATCCCCCAGATCGACTCTTGTGTTCCCCCCTGGATCACCCGCCCCAGCCAGCCCACAGGATCGAACCATGGCTGGGCCATACCGAATCCAACGGCCTGGGCCACCATGAAACAGGCAAAAAATATCAGAACCAGTGTTATGGAACATGGCTTTTTTATAGTTTTCCGGTGAGTTAACGTCGTTGAGCAGACAATCACCGCCGCCCAGGGAATAAACAAACCCGCAAGGACTCCCTGGCCCAGTACAAAATACCCATACCAGTACCTGGCCCATCCGGCAACTGCACCAGCGAAAATTGCCAATCCCATACCGGCTGTCAAGTAACAAAGCGGCATACGCACTGTTTTCCTTTGTGACTGGACCGTTACATTTGGTGTCTTTTGAACGGCCATACCCAATTTTTCACCTCACATTTAAAAGATGCCCCTTTGTCTTTTGTAAATTCGCCCGGCGTCTGTCTATTTAGTCATATATTTTTTACGCTGTTCCAACCATTTTTGATAGGCGGGATTGTCCTTTCGCTTAAATTCAAGAATTGATTTTCCCACCTGGCAGGCTTGAAGACTTGCGGCATCCGTGGCCATATCTCGCCGCCCACATCCCCAGTTGCCCTGAATACAAGGCGGGCCCGGGTTATCGCATGAAGGGCTGAGTCCTTTGGTTGGTGTCGGGTGGTATTGACAGCCTGAACCCATGATCGAATAACGGTTGCACAGGCATTTTAATACGTCTATGTTCCCGCTTCTTTTTAACAGCACTTCAATAGCCCGTGCGCTTTTTTTTGACAATTCTTTGACCTTGGGTCCGCTTTTGACAGGCAAAGGTCCGGGTAAGGCACCGCATGCCTTTGCATTGACCGCCATTATTTCTTTATAGGATCCAGGGTTGATCAAGGCTTCGCAGACCAGCTGATCCTGCAGCCGCTGGTTTGCTGCTTTTCCCAGCTGGCATACACTGTCTTTACCCTGCCATCCAGCCATCTGTTGAAGCACCTGACCTCTTAAGTCCATATAACTTCTAAAGGCAAGGGCTTTTCGGGCACATGTTACAGACGAATAGGTCTGCTTTCCTGAAATCAGCCCTGACGCTTTATCATAGAAATGGCTGGAACCTTCTTTGACCGTGTCAAAAACGCTTTTGCCTTTTACCTGTGTCATATAAGAGTCAAATTTGCATGTGCTCTCATACCAGGCATCCTTCATTTCTTCGTAAAATTTATCCTGGCGCTTGTCTTGTATCTCTTTCTGATACCATTTTTCCAGATAACTCATAATGGTATCATCAATTTCATGGGCATCTAACTTGAAAGGATTGCCCCTTTTAACCAATGCTCTGTGTTCATGGGTTAAGTATTCGTAGTATCCTTCAGGGTTAGCTTCAATGAGGCTGCGCAGGGAGGTCCTTAAATAATTGGCTCCCCTGCCGCTCAGGATATCATTCACCTGGGTGATAGAACTGCCTTCGGTTCTCAGTTTTCTGTATTCATCCATAAAATCAACGGTTTCATCATCTATAAGCGCGCCTCTCAAAACGTTCAGAGTTTCATAATAGCCTTTCACGGCCGACCAGCCTGGAACTTTATTTACCATGGCCATGGTGACCCCTTTCATGGTGTTAATGGCAGTTGCCCGGGCCATTTCGATGGCTTTGGCATCTGCATTTGGAACGCTGAGCTGGCCAGCAAGATGAGCAAATTTTGCAGTCTGTTTTTGCAATGCTTTGAGATCATTGTCGTTTAGGAGAACCACCATCCGGGTATACTCTTTTTCCCAGGCCGCCTTCTGGTCCGGAGTCATTTTCAGGGGGTTATAGCTTTTCAGTTTGTATTCGATGGCTTTTCTGCCCAGCCTGGACAGGCATGCTCCAGTCTCGCAGGACTTGAGCATGGCCTGTGTGGAATCCCAAAGCGCCCCTTTGACTCCCTCTTCCCAGCCATTTTTCTCAACATTGGATTTGAGTTTCATGGCCGTATCGTAGTACCCCCGGGTTTTATCATAATACGCCTTTGCCTGGGCCACGTGTTTCTGGCCCAGAACCAGGTCTGTTGCCATTTTGGTGGCCAGCTCGCCCACCACGCTCCTCAAATCCACCCCATCTCCAAAATTAATATTTACCTTACGCATGTTTTCAAGAACCAAATCGACATCGTCCTCGCAATCTCTTTTTTCCGTACCTGCAGCACAGGCCGAGGACGGTGAAATCATGCCAAGAATGTAGTGAGAAGTCATGGTGCTTTTTGCTGAATCGCTTTTCCCTTCAAGCTGCTTTAAAAGTTCTGGGGACACTAAAACAGGCGTCAGGCGGGGCACGTCAAGATTTTCTTCATACTGATCCTGATATATTTTTTCAATGGCTTTTATATCTTCATCATAGTCCGGCAGGGATTCGAGAAAGGCATCTGCGATGTCGTTCTCTTCCTGTTCAAGTTTTGCCATATCCGGAGCCGTCAGCGTGAGAATACGGTGCAAAACCAGTCGGCCATTCCTGGCTCTGTCATACATGCAAAGCTGGTACCTGCCTGGTACTTCCGGCATGGTAAGAGAAAATTCACCCGTGTCTTTACCGTTGAGATTGATACGATTGAGAGCCGCTTTTCCTGCTGCAGCGGAATCTGTATTTCCCAAAACAACGGCTTCGGGCAGGATACCGATCCATGCACTTTGGTCATAGGCCATGGAGGCCGTGAAATGGCCTGTTGTGTACATCCCGGCATACAGTGCCTTGTCTTGTGCAAAATAGGCATGAAACTCAACTGCCGGCTGGTGGGAGGCCTGATATTCCTGATCCCGACGAACATTAACCGTATGAAAGACTGCCGAGTCCGAAAGGTCAGAAAAGGATTCTCTGCCCGTACCCTCCCAGAAGCAGATACGGTATTCTCCGGGTTTGACCGGTGCGGTAAAAACAGTTTGTATGACTCTGCCCGGGTTCTCTTTGATAACTTCTGGCGGCCGGATAAACTCGAGATTTCCCTGATCATTTTCTCCGGCCAGGGTCCAGGCCAGAGGGGTTTTCCAGGTTGAGGAGGGGGAAAGCTCTAGAGTTGTCACCCCATTGGGGGTAATGTTTGAATCTGTCACACGAATATCTGCCTGCGCGCCGGATATTGGGGGGGCAGTCAACCGGATGGGAGTCACGGTCTGAAGACCGTCCATAACAAGCTGATAATTGCCAGGGGCAACATCCAGTGAAAAAATGGCCTGAAACATATTTTCTTTGATTCTTTTGAACCTGGCTCTGGCCAATGCACCCGGGTGATTGTAAACCGTATTGATATCCTCAGGATAGAGATACACATCTTTGAATTCCCGGGAAAATCCAGGCTCAGGAGCTGTGGTTACCGTCAGCACAAGATTCCCTTTGGCAAAAGCAGGCTCAGGCGTGATTATTTTTGTGTGGTAAACATCATCCACCGTAAATGCCATCCCGGTGATCGGCCCGGGAGGGCCAGCCTTGGTCCACTGCAGGGTATCATAGGCATAGAGAACGTAACTGCCGGATTCCGGTGCCGTCAGGGTAATCATATCCTTGTGAACATCCAGCTCCTGCACCGTCAGTGCCTGTTTGAGGGCATCGGCCAGTGAGGACGGAATCTTTCCTTTGGGGAGAATGACCAGACAAGCTGGCACGGTTGGAGGGATTGAATAATTGATCAACATCTCCTGCCCCGGTACAAACCGGGAGGCAAACAGATTAAATTCAGCAAAATCAGATGCTTCAAGCAGGGCATTTTGCCCAAAAGCGGCAACCGCCTCGGGAGTTATGGAAGGCATGTCAGAATCCGTCTCCAACCGGGGCATCTGTGCTTTTTCAAGAAAGGTGACGGTAGTCCGGGCCTTTGGTTGTTCATCGCCTTTGACATAAAAAAGAACCTGCCAGGTGCCGCTCTCTTCAGGGGCCTTGATATTCACAGGATAATCCATGTACTGCCTGTAGATGTTTTTTTTCAACACCTCTTTGTCGTCTTTAATAAACCGGGCAATCCCGAACTCCGGCATTCCGGTGTCTGGCGGAAATATTTTAAAATTAAAGGGCATTTGTGTCTGGTAGGGTCCTTGCGCTACCTGGATGAGAGCTCCGGCTTGTGTTTTCGCGACAATGGTCACAGGAAGGGCCGCGCAAAGCTGGCTGCTGGATGAGTACAATAAGTGCAACAGCGTTCTATGAAAAAGAGTGAGCTGCCGGTATGGTTACGTCACCACAACTTAACCGAAGGTTCCCATGCACACATGTACAGGTTCTCGCTACCAACAACTCACTCTTTCAGAAAGGTACCAGATCATGGCCTTTCTTCAAACAGGAAGATCTCAGACTGAGATTGCTGGTACACTAAATCGATCTAAGAGTACAATTTCACGTGAAATTTATCGTAACTCTTTTGAAGGAAAATATGATCCTTGTGATGCTCAGGTTACAGCGACCGCCAGACGGAAATTTGCTAAGAAGGCCACAAAACAAAGCCCTGAAGTATTGCAGATTGTACGAAAGTGGCTTCGAATTGGCTGGTCACCTGAATCTATAAGCTGCCGGTTTTATGTTGAATTTCCTCTGCAAAAACACGTTTGCCATACAACGATCTATGACTGGATTGATAAAGACATGCAAAAGGGAGGGAAACTCTACACGTACCTGCCACGATATGGCAAACGTCGCTGGAAAGGCGGTAAACGTAAACGAGCCGGGGTTTCTCTTATTCCTAACCGTGTAGACATTTCAGAACGTCCTCCAATAGTGAATGAGAGGAAGCGAATTGGGGACTGGGAAGGAGATACCGTTTATGGGCAGAATGCATCCCTTGTTACCCTTGTGGAGCGTACCAGTCGCTTTACGCTTTGTGGCCGAACACAGACGAAGTGCAAGGATGAAGTTGCCTCAGTGATAAATGGCCTTTTCGACACAATTACGGGTCGTAAGAAGACATTGACGCTGGACAATGGCAGCGAATTTGCTGCTCACGACAAAATCAAAAAACGTCACTCCATTGATGTCTTTTTTGCGAAACCATACGCAAGCTGGCAGAGAGGAACAAATGAAAATACCAATGGCAGACTCAGAAGACTCTGGCCAAAAAAATTTGATATAGCAACACTTTCTCAAGAAGA
>JALNVI010000113.1 GCA_023231425.1 Desulforhopalus sp.
TACGATTGCCGTTACCGTTATGATTGCTGTCACCGTTACGATTGCCGTTATCGCTACGGTGGCCGTCACCGTGTAGACAAGGCATGCCTTGTCTCTACAACGGCATTGCGTATTGCGGGTGGCATGTGTTGTGCTGATTTTTACCCGTGGTAATGTGATTCCAGCGTTGTATCCTTTTGCGATTTATCGGGAACGGTGGCTGTGGCTGTTACGATTGCTGTCACCGTTATGATTGCTGTCACCGTTACGATTGCCGTTATCGCTACGGTGGCCGTCACCGTGTAGACAAGGCATGCCTTGTCTCTACAACAGCGTTGCGGATTGCGGAGAGCACAACGCGCCGTGCCGTTTTTTTTACAAATGGTATGGAATTCCACCGTTACCATCACGGTCAATGGTCATTTCTCAAATTTTATATAAAAAACTTTGTTATTAAATGTTTTTCGCCTTTCTTCGTGTTCCTTCGCGTTCTTCGCGGTAAAAAAATGCCTTACCGCCTTTTGCTTTCTCCTGTCTCCCTTCTCCTGCCTCCCCTTCTCCTGCCCGTTTTTTAGCTTCACCCTTTGTTGTTTCGCTGCACAGCGCAGAGACTACCGACTCACGCTTCCGCAGGATCAGGACGAATCCCGAGAATATGGCAGATTGCAAAAGTCATGGCTGCACGATTCAGAGTATAGAAATGGAAATCTTTCACCCCCTCCGCACTCAGACTCCTCACCATATCAATGGCAATACTGGCTCCCACCATCTCGCGTGTGTCCGGGTCGTTATCCAGACCGCTGAAACGATCCGCTATCCATTCTGGAACATGGACATTGGTCATTTTCGCAAAACGTGCCAGCTGCTTGTAATTCGATACCGGGAGAATACCGGGGACGATCTCAACATCAATACCGACAGCCGCACAGCGGTCACGAAAACGGAGATATGTCTCAACATCAAAAAAGAACTGCGTAATGGCTCTATTCGCCCCTGCATCAATCTTATTTTTTAAATTTACCAGATCCGCCTGAGCGCTTTTAGCCTCGGGATGGACTTCCGGGTACGCAGCGACCGAGATATCAAAATCGGAGACCTCTTTCAGCAGCCTGACGAGGTCCACCGCATACATGGGGGGCTTCTCACTGGAATCTGGAAGATCTCCCCGCAGAGCAACAATACGCTTGATTCCGATATCAGCATAATCTTTTGCTATGCGGCGCAACTCCTCCTTTGAAGTATCCACACAGGTCAGATGCGGAGCTGCCTCAATATCTGTATTTTGCTGAATCTGCCTGATAAGGTCATGGGTCCGGGATCTTTCACTGGCATTTGCACCATACGTGATAGATACAAATTCAGGATGGAGCACTTTGAGCCGCTCAACTGAGGCCCATAACATCTTTTCCATGGCAGGAGTCTGGGGAGGGAAGAATTCAAAGGAGACTTTGATTCCCTTTAATTGTGTCATCTGATAATTGAGTTGATCCAGATACTGGGCTGGTTGAGCGACCATTTTTACTTCTCCTTGTTGCACCACTGAACGTAACGTGGTCAGTTGATTTTTTTTACAAACGCTTTTCGTCTCTAACTCTTCTTCAGGGTACCTTGAAACAACTTGTATTTCGTTCCTTCGAGGCACAGAAAGAATTTCACCGCAGGCACAACCAGACGGAGACAGGAAAAGTCCACTTGCATGGCATCCTCTCTTTATTAGACGACAGAAGGTCTTGTATTTACATATTTCCTTTTCTCTTTGCAGTATATTATTATACTATAGTGGATTTTGAAACAGCTTGTATTTCGGTCATATCCGAAGCACAGAATGAACTTCACCACAGCTATCACTTTGATATTACTAAGATAATTTATGAATGGAGCGAAGAAGATGGGCGAAAGACCAGCGAACCAGCGAAACACGCTAAACACACAAAAGTCTCTCTCTATAAAAGGCCTTTTTTCGCATGTTTAGAGCAGTTTTTTGTTGGCAAAAAAATCTTTTATCGTCTCGTCTTTCACAAGGATCACTTGAAGCAGCTTATATTTCGTTCATCTTCGAGGCCCCCCCATACAGGCAAACACAGTTCTCCCACAGGAAAATCCCGCACTCTGTTTGAAGGAAGGTATACAATTGGCAACAGGTAAAACAGCAGTAGAAAAAGAGCTCGCTCGACGTATTCTCGTTCTTGATGGGGCCATGGGCACCATGATTCAACGATATAAACTCACTGAAGAAGATTTCCGTGGTGATCGCTTTGCAGACTCCAGGATTGACCTCAAGGGGGACAATGATCTTCTCTCAATAACCCGCCCGGAGGTTATCAGTGAAATCCACGAGGCATATCTCGCCGCCGGAGCGGATATAATAGAAACAAACACGTTCAATGCTACCACCATCGCACAGCATGATTACGCATTGGAATCTCTCGCTGAAGAACTGAATCGGGCCAGTGCCGCCCTGGCGCGCGCCGCCGCCGATCGCTGGACAACGGCGGAGAAGCCCCGTTTTGTCGCTGGCATTGTCGGCCCGACAAACCGAACCTGCTCCATCTCCCCGGATGTCAACGACCCTGCATTTCGCAACATCACCTTCGCAGAGATGGTGAAGGCATACAGCCTCTCCGTAACCGGTCTCATGGATGGAGGTGCTGATATTATTCTCGTTGAGACGATCTTTGATACCCTCAACGCCAAAGCGGCCCTTTACGCGATCGACGAAGTTTTTGAAACCCGCGGAGAAAGGCTCCCCGTGATGATTTCCGGGACCATTACCGACGCTTCCGGCCGGACACTTTCCGGCCAGACGGTGGAAGCCTTTTACAACTCCCTCCGTCATGCAAAACCCATGAGTTTCGGTTTAAACTGCTCCCTCGGCCCGGCAGAGCTCCGTCAATACGTCTCAGAACTCTCCCGGATCTGCGAGTGCCCCGTCTCTTCCCACCCAAACGCCGGGCTGCCGAATGCCTACGGCGAGTATGACATGACCCCTGAAGACATGGTCAAGCACGTCAAAGAGTGGGCTGAAAGTGGCTTTCTCAATATTATTGGCGGCTGCTGTGGAACAACCCCCGACCATATCAGGGCCGTCGCGGAAGCAATGGCAGGTATTCCCCCGCGGCCTCTGCCGAAAATTGCCCAGGTCTGCCGACTCTCCGGTCTGGAACCATTGACCATTACAAAAGAGAGTCTGTTTATCAATGTCGGAGAACGAACCAATGTAACCGGGTCGGCGAAGTTCAAACGTCTGATCAAGGAAGAGAAATACGACGAGGCCCTGCAGGTCGCAGCCGACCAGGTAGAAAACGGTGCCCAGATTATTGATGTCAATATGGACGAGGCCATGCTCGACTCAGAGCAGTGCATGGTTCATTTTCTTAACCTGATCGCTGCTGAACCTGATGTGGCACGGGTCCCGATCATGATCGACTCCTCGAAATGGTCTGTCATAAAAGCCGGGCTGCAGACCCTTCAGGGAAAAGGTGTGGTGAACTCCATCTCCCTGAAGGAGGGGGAAGAGATCTTCCTTGACCGCGCCCGGACAGTTCGTCGGTTTGGCGCAGCAGTCATCGTCATGGCCTTTGATGAGAGAGGACAGGCCGACACGGAAAACCGCAAGGTAGAGATTTGTGGCCGTGCCTGGCACCTTCTGGTGGATAAGGCAGGATTTTCGCCTGAAGATATCATTTTTGACCCCAACATCTTCGCCATCGCCACCGGTATCGAAGCACACAATAATTACGGGGTCGATTTTATTAAGGCGACCGCACGCATCAAAAAAGATTTTCCCGGTTCGCTCATCTCCGGAGGTGTCTCCAACATTTCATTCTCCTTTAGAGGCAATAATCCCGTGCGGGAAGCCATTCATGCCGTTTTTCTCTATCATGCGGTGCAGGCTGGAATGGATATGGGGATCGTCAATGCCGGACAGCTCGCCATCTATGATGACCTGGACCCGGAACTGCGTATCGCCGTTGAAGACGCCGTCCTCAATCGCTGCCCGAATGCGACGGAACGCCTGCTTGAGATCGCCGAGAAATACCGCGGCCAGGATAAGGAAGAAGATGTTAAAATCGCAAAATGGCGGGAATGGCCGGTCGCTGAACGTCTCGCCCATGCCCTCGTAAAAGGGATCACCACCTTTATCAATGAAGATACCGAAGAGGCCCGACTGCAGTATGACAAACCTATCGATGTAATCGAAGGCCCCCTCATGGCCGGAATGGACAGGGTTGGTGACCTCTTTGGTGCTGGCAAGATGTTTCTGCCCCAGGTGGTAAAGTCGGCACGGGTCATGAAGCAGGCAGTGACGTATCTTGATCCCTTTATCAATTCATCAAAACAGGCCGGTACGTCTCAGGGGAAGATTGTTATCGGCACGGTCAAGGGAGATGTCCACGACATCGGCAAGAACATTGTTTCCGTTGTCCTGCAGTGCAATAATTTTGAAGTCATAGATCTCGGTGTCATGGTGCCGTGCGAGACTATTATAGAAACTGCTCTTCGAGAAAAAGCTGACATCATCGGCCTGAGCGGCCTGATTACCCCCTCCCTTGAGGAGATGGAGCATATTCTCTCTGAACTTTCCCGACAGAAAATAACTCTCCCCGTCGTCATCAGCGGAGCCACCACATCGAAAGAACACACGGCCGTTAAATTAACCCGGCACTATGACTCTCCGGTAGTCTATGTTACCAACGCCTCTCGCGCAGTGGGAATTTGCCGCGCCCTGCTCAGCGAGACCGGGAAAGCAAAATTCTGGGCAGAGACACAGCAGCAGTATGCCAGGATACGAGAAGAATTTACGAATCGAAAAAACAAACCCGCCTTCACTCTGGAGCAGGCCCAGGCCAGAGCATTTGACGCCTTTTCCGGGGAGTGGGCCGACTATCGCCCTGTCAAGCCCCTGCAACCCGGTGTTCATCACTACAAAGCTGTTCCACTCAAGACGTTACGTAAATTCATTAACTGGTATCCATTCTTCAGGGTGTGGTCTCTCCCCGGAACGTATCCTGATTTTGACGATACAGTAAAGGGAGTGGAAGCACGTAAAGTCTGGGAGGATGCCAACGCCCTGCTGGACGTAATCGCTGAAAACAACTCACTTCATCCTGCTGGAATTCTTGGAATTTTCCCCGCCCAGAGCGCAGGGGATGATATTCAGATATTTACGGATGAGTCGCGCACCGAGCTACGCGGGACGGCACACTGCCTGCGTCAGCAGAAGATACGCGAAAACAGCCCGGGCTGTCGGGCATTGAGCGATTTTATCGCCCCGGCGGAGAGGTATCCTGACTGGCTGGGAGCCTTTGCTGCCACTGCAGGAATTGAAGAGACCGCAATGGTGAATGCCTGTAAGGAGGCCGGAGATGATTATAATGCCATCCTCCTGCAGGCGACATGCGATCGCCTCGCTGAAGCCATGGTCGAATATATGCACATGGAGCTGCGAACACGCCTCTGGGGATATGCACCGGACGAGAAGCTGGACCTCAGCACATTAATTCAGGAGAGATTCGTTGGAATCCGCCCGGCCCCAGGCTATCCCGCCTGTCCGGACCACTCCGAAAAAAGAGGAATCTGGGATCTCCTTGATGTAGAGAAACAACTTGGCATGAAATTGACAGAAAACTGCGCCATGTGGCCCGCCTCCTCTGTATCAGGGTGGTATTTCAGCCACCCTGCAGCTAAATATTTTGTCCTGGGAAAGATCCAGCCTGATCAGGCGGAAGATTATGCAAAACGGAAGGGCTGGAATGCCGGGCAGATGCGTAAATGGCTTGCTGTTTCCATGGAAGAGTGATATGCCCAAACCTGAAAAATAGAGACGGGAGAAAGGAAAAAGCAAAAGCAAAGGGAACCACGAATGGACACGAATGAACACGAATAATTACTCATTCGTAATCGCCAAAAAAAGCAAGAAAGGAGACGGGAGGCAGGGAAAGGCGGAACAGCGAAAAACTTTTTGCCAACGAATAACTGCTCCAGTCATGCGAATAAAGGCGAAAGCAAAAGGAACCACGAATGAACACGAATGAA
>JALNVI010000114.1 GCA_023231425.1 Desulforhopalus sp.
TCCAAAAAGTGTCTGTACCTCGATAAATGAGGTAATCTGCCATGGAATACCGAGTAAGCGCAAACTGCTGGACGGAGATATTGTTAATATTGACATTACTCCGATTCTTGATGGATATTATGCAGACGCCAACAAGACCTTCTTTGTCGGCGAACCTTCCGATGATGCCCGCAAGATTGTCAGTGTGGCTGCGGGCTCCCTGTTGAGGGCCCTTGAGGTAGTCCAGCCGGGGGCGACGCTGGGGGATATCGGCTATGCCATTCAGCACTATGCAGAGGGTGAAGGCTGTTCTGTGGTCCGAGAGTTTGTTGGCCACGGAGTGGGAATTGATTTCCATGAGGCACCGCAAATCTCTCATGTCGGACGCCGTGGACAGGGGCTGGCTCTGGTGGCGGGGATGGTGTTTACCATTGAGCCCATGATTAATCTCGGGGAACGTCACCTCTATATTCTGAGTGATGATTGGACGGCAGTGACGAAAGACGGGAGTCTTTCAGCGCAGTTCGAACAAACCCTTGTGGTAACAGAAAAGGGATATGAGGTCTTGACGCCGTACGATTTGAAAAAATTTATGATCTGACAGAACATGTCGGGCCAGAATGATGTTCATGCACACTCCGGCTCGACTTTCCCTTTGTTGTGGGGAAGATATCGCATCACTCGTGAGAGCGTCTGCTGCCGGGAATTATTCGCTGTGGACTAAAGAAAACACTTTTGCTGAGAAAAGACGTCTGCGTTCATAGCCTCTTTTTATTTGTACACACAAAAAAAAACGCAATCAGACTTTCTGATTTCCGCACTCTGCCCTCTGGACTTCTGTTTCAATACTTCAAAGGAGGTCCAGAAAATCAGCGTGTTCCTCCATTCTTGAGTGATAATGGAAGAAACGCTGGTTCTGTTTCACTTCACTTTTTCCAAAAATTCAAGCAGTATATCCGAGGCTACACCCGGTGCGATAACACCATTTTCCACTTTTATTTTCAGTTCCGGAAGAAGACTTTGCACTTCGGGGCGGTTGAAGAACCATGCCGCCAGTCCTTCGTCTACCAGAAACCCCATCCAATCCAGAGCCTGCTGTTTGCGGCGGTAGGGAATTTCACCTGACTGGGTCAGTTTCTGCTTGTGATCGCAGATGATACCCCAGATATCCAGGATCCCTTCTCCTGTGATGGAGGAACAGGTCTTCACGGGAGGAGTCCAGTTGGGGCTGGCGGGCATAAGCATGTGCAGTGCCGATTCGTAATCTCGTTTTGCCAGCTGCGCTCGCAGAACGTTATCTCCGTCTGCTTTGTTTATCGCAATGGCGTCAGCTACTTCCAGCACTCCTTTCTTGATTCCCTGCAATTCATCGCCTGCTCCGGCAATCATCAATACGAGGAAAAAATCGACCATGGAGGCCACAGTGGTTTCCGACTGACCAACCCCCACCGTTTCAATAATTGTCACATCGTAGCCCGCTGCCTCACAGATAAGCATACTCTCACGGGTCTTACGGCCAACACCGCCAAGTGTCCCGGCAGATGGAGAGGGGCGAATAAAGGCATTAGGGTTGACGGCGAGCTTTTCCATGCGGGTTTTGTCGCCAAGAATAGAACCACCGCTTCGGGTGCTTGAAGGGTCAATGGCAAGAACACAGACCTTATGCCCCTGTTCAGTGAGCATATTGCCGAAAGCCTCAATGAAAGTACTTTTGCCCGCGCCGGGGACCCCGGTGATTCCGAGCCGCGTACCTTTCCCTGAATAGGGCAGTAATGCGTCAATAACCTTTCTGGCGTGAACCTGGTGAGCGGGGAGGATACTTTCAATGAGGGTGATGGTGCGGGCGAGCATCAGCTTGTTGCCGTCGAGGATGCCCTTTACATATTCGTCAACTGGTTTCAGCATATTGTGCCCTTTCTATTGAAGTGGATTGGGGGGATGCTTGATTTTGTGCTTCCTTCTCTATCTCAAAACTTTCCCTTTGGCAGCTGGAAAATGAGCTATTGAATTTTATTCCATGGTTGTCGTCAATTTCTGTTTATGCTTCAACTCTGACCGAATTTTTTCATTATGTAAAGCGACTTTCTTTTTTTAAATTTTTTCAACAGAGGTGCAGCTGGCGCATGGAACATGAAAATAACATCGTGAAGAGTCTTCAACCTTCGGGAGCAGGAAGATCGGATACTCCAGGTATCAATTTCGAAATGATATATCACCTGAAAAAGGTTTCGATATCATTACAGATTTCTGCGGTGTCCAGAGCTCGAATGCCCTTTTTTCATCTCTTATTATAAAAAAAAAGGTCTGGCAGATCCCAGAGAACCGGTCAGACCTGCAATAAATCAGTGCGCAGCGGAAAACCGTTGCGCACTGTGAAGCAATTTATTTTCCTTCGATCAGATCAAGGGTTTTCGTTGCTGATTCAGGGATCGGAGTACCTGGTCCGAAGATACCTTTAACGCCAGCATCATAGAGGAATTGATAGTCAGCAGGCGGGATAACCCCACCGGCAACAACAATAATATCCTCTCCACCTTCTTTCTTGAGTTCTTCAATCAGTGCCGGAATCAACGATTTATGGCCAGCGGCAAGAGAGGAGGCACCAACAACATGCACATCGTTTTCAATGGCCATCTTGGCCGCTTCTTCCGGTGTTTGGAACATCGGGCTGATATCTACGTCGAAACCGAGGTCGGCATAGGCGGAAGCAACGACCTTGAACCCGCGATCATGTCCGTCCTGACCCATCTTGGTAATGAGTATGCGCGGACGACGACCCGTTTTCGCAAGGAAGTCGCTGGTGCGTTTCTGCAATGTGGCAATGGCCTCAGTACTGGCGCCGAATTCAGAGGAATATGCGCCGGAGATGACACTGGTAGTGGCTACAAAACGTCCGAATACAGATTCCATAACGTCAGAAATTTCTCCTACGGTTGCGCGGGCGCGGACTGCGGGAAGGGCTGCTTCCAAGAGGTTGCCATCGCTTTCAGCGGCAGCTTTAAGATTTGCCAGTGCTTTATCGACAGCAGCCTGATCGCGGCTTGCTTTAATTTCTTTAAGACGGGCAATTTGTTCGTCGCGGACGGTACTCGGGACTTCTCGTACGTCGAAGTCAATTTTCTCATCTTTGAGGGTGTATTTGTTGACACCGACGATAACGTCTTGACCGCGGTCGATCCGCGCCTGTTTACGGGCGGCAGACTCTTCAATCCGCATTTTCGGCATCCCGGATTCAATGGCCTTCGCCATGCCGCCAAGTTCAGCAACTTCATCAATGATCTTTTGTGCTTCCTCAACGATGGAGTTGGTAAGGCCTTCAACGTAGTAGGAACCGCCGAGAGGATCAACTACATGGCAGATCTGAGACTCTTCCTGGATGACAATCTGAGTGTTTCGGGCAATCCGTGCGGAGAACTCGGTGGGTAAACCGATTGCTTCGTCAAAGGAGTTGGTGTGCAGAGACTGGGTGCCGCCGAGTACGGCGGACATTGCTTCGAGAGTAGTCCTGATGATGTTGTTGTAGGGATCCTGCGCTGTGAGCGACCAGCCGGAGGTCTGACAGTGAGTCCTCAACATGGATGATTTCGGGTTCTTCGGATTAAACTGCTGCATATTGCGATACCAGAGAATCCGTGCGGCACGCAACATGGCAATATCCATGAAGAAGTTCATGCCGATACCGAAGAAGAACGAAAGACGCGGTGCGAAGGTGTCAATGTCCATGCCGGAGGCGAGTGCTGTTTTCACATACTCAAGACCATCGGCGAGGGTAAAGGCGGCCTGAAGCACACTGTTGGCACCGGCTTCCATGATGTGATAACCGGAAATGGAGATGGTGTTGTACTTCGGCATTTCTTTGGAGCAGAACGACATGATATCAGAAACAATCCGCATGGAGGGAGTCGGCGGATAAATATAGGTATTACGGGTAAGATATTCCTTGAGAATATCATTCTGGATGGTACCCAGGAGCTGTTCGTGCTTCACACCCTGCTCTTCGGCGGCAACAATATAGCCAGCGAGAATCGGAAGGACAGCACCGTTCATGGTCATGGAGACGGACATCTTGTCGAGCGGAATACCATCGAAGAGGATCTTCATATCCTCAACAGAGTCAATGGCTACCCCGGCTTTCCCGATATCCCCGGAGACCCGTGGATGGTCGGAATCATAGCCCCGGTGGGTGGCGAGGTCGAAAGCTACGGAAAGACCTTTCTGACCGCCAGCGAGTGCTTTGCGATAGAAGTCGTTAGATTCTTTTGCGGTGGAGAATCCAGCATACTGGCGGATGGTCCAGGGGCGGCCTGCATACATGCTTGCCATGGGTCCACGCATATAAGGCGCGGTGCCGGGGAGGGAGTTTATATCTTCCATTCCCTCAAGGTCTTCCTGTGTATAAAGAGGTTTTACCTTGATTCCTTCAGGGGTATCCCAGTCAAGAGTTTCAACGGATTTACCCTTCATTTGTTTTTCAGCGAGTTCTTTCCATGTGGGGTAATTCGGATGTTGTGCCATTTTACACTCCTTACATGTTAAATTGTGTAATTCGTCACTCAAAAAAGGCAGTGATGAGTTTCTCAAAAGTATGCTCGGAGTCCACGCCGTCTGCACATTACAATACACCAGTATGAACAGGGTTTTCTGGCTCTCGGATTCTCCCTCTACTGCACCTTCCCAATTTGAATCTTCCAAATCAGTGGCATTTTGCAGTGTCGGTCCCCGATTACAGCGGCGGGCCCGCAACGGCTTCTAACCGTTTTCCCTTCTGTCGATACTGTCAAATAAATCTATAACTTCGGAAAGTTACTCCGATTCTCTGCTCTTTTAGAGAGCAGAGAAAATCTTTCAAAAAGTCTTGAATTATTCAAGGGGATCGTCAGTCACGCTGGCAGAGTTCAACAAGAATACCGCCGGTAGCTTTTGGATGCAAAAAAGCTATCTGAGCTCCACCTGCGCCGCCACGGGGAGTTTCGTCGATTAATTTCACACCCTTCTCTTTCAGCTCTGCCAGAGCGGCCTTAATGTCGGCAACCTGGAAAGCAACGTGCTGAAAACCTGCACCTTTTTTTTCAATAAATTTAGCGATGGGGCCATCGGGGGCGGTGGATTCAAGCAATTCAATTTCGCTCTGGCCGATGGGAAGAAAGGCTGTGGTTACTTTCTGGCTCTCAACGGTTTCCTTTCCTGCCATTTTCAGGCCAAGAACCTCACTCCAAAACGTGTTGCCTTCATCAATACTGGGGACTGCGATGCCAAGGTGGTCAATTTTGAGAATTTCCATGAATCTCCTCCTGAGGTGACTGCTGTCATTGATGGTCTGGAGGTGCAGGGTTCACACCCCCATGAAAGCCGAAAATACGGCTGTAAAAGAGGTTGAAATCTGGTATCGGCGGGCGCCGATTATGTCTCATAAGAAAATACTGTCTGAATCACAAGCAAATATGATACATGAAAGAATATACATGTTCAAGTAAAACAAACAATGGGTAAAAAGAGGAAGGAAGAAGAAAAAGAGCCGGGCCTCTCTATGGAAGAGAGGCCCGGAACAGTGAGAGAATTAGTTCCCGAACATTGACAGCAGAACGCCTGCTGAAACGGCAGAGCCGATGACGCCGGCCACGTTGGGGCCCATGGCGTGCATCAGCAAAAAATTGCCAGGATCTGCTTTCTGACCTTCCACCTGAGAGACGCGGGCAGCCATCGGAACGGCGGATACCCCGGCTGAGCCGATGAGCGGGTTGATATTCATATTGAACCATTTGTTCATCGCTTTAGCGAGCAGCACGCCTGAGGCTGTGCCGATGGCAAAGGCGATAACGCCGAGTGTGAGAATTGCCAGTGTTTCAGGAATGAGGAAGTTCTCTGCTGTGGCAGTGGCTCCGACGGTGGTTCCGAGGAAAATGGTGATGATATTAATCAACGCATTTTTCGCTGTATCTTCAAGACGGGCGGTAACGCCGCATTCACGGAAGAGGTTGCCGAGCATCA
>JALNVI010000115.1 GCA_023231425.1 Desulforhopalus sp.
GGATAAAAAGAAGCATTCTGTCCTCTCTGCTTTTTGTGATGTCGTGTAGTACACCCCATACTGGTTACTGACCATCCATTATTACACATATGAACAGACATTCATGTGTGTAATTGCAACAGAAGTCAAGCAGCTTGTTTTGCCTGCTTTTGTCCAGAGAAGTGTGTCAGATAATGACCGTTCTTCCCTCGTGTTGTCATTTATAAAAAATAAATACTCGTAATATCAGCTACATGTGGCGTTTTTTAAAAAACGCCTTATCATCTTCTGGTTCCATACGCATTTATCCTCCTTTTCATTGCACTGAGCACGATCAAGTGCGCACAATTTCCTCGCGTTTGGGAAATTTAATACCGTCATCCGGTACTCGCTGCAGCTTGAGCGTTACCGGGAAGGGGCTGACCTGCCAAATTTTCCGGCAATACTCGCTAATAGAACGATCCGAGGAAAATTTGCCCATGCGGGCTGCATTAAGAATAGCCATTCTGGTCCATCGCTGCGGATCCTGAAAAACCTCCCCCACCTGCTGTTGGCAATCCACGTAAGCCTGGTAATCGGCGAGCACCATAAATGGATCGTGATGGAGCAGGGAATCGACGATCGGTTGGAACAGCTCTCGATCACCATGGGAAAAATGGCCGGTAGCAATCAGATTGATTGCGGCATGCAGTTCCTCGTTCCCGTTATAGATTGTCTGCGGATTGTAGCTGGCTGCTCTTCGGGCTTCAACTTCCTTCACATTCATGCCAAACAGAAAGAAATTTTCCGCCCCGACCTCCTCCCTGATCTCCACGTTGGCGCCATCCAGGGTTCCGATAGTCAAGGCTCCGTTCATGGCAAATTTCATATTGCCGGTACCCGAAGCCTCCTTACCGGCAAGAGAAATCTGTTCACTCAGATCGGCCATCGGATAGACGATATGGCCGATCTTCACGTTATAGTTGGGAATGAACAGGATCTGCAGACGTTTATTGACGTCGGGGTCGCCGTTGATCACCTCGGCCACCGAGTTGATCAGCTTTATGATGAGCCTGGCCATGAAATAACTCGGCGCGGCCTTCCCGCCGAAGATAAAAAGGCGGGGTGGAATATCCAGCTCGGGATTATTCTTCAGGCGGCGGTATAGAGTGACGATGTGCAGCACGTTAAGATGTTGTCGTTTATACTCGTGGATTCGCTTGGCCTGGACGTCAAACAGGGCCTGGGGATTATAACGCGGTCCATTTTTGCAGGCGAACATGCTGCAGATATTCTGTTTGTTGGCGAACTTGACCTGCTGCCATTTCTCGCAGAATGCGGAATCCTCGGCAAGTGGCTCCAGCGCCCGGAGTTTTTTCAGATCGGTAATCCATTCCTCCCCGATGGCTGAGCTGATCAACTGGCTCAGGCGCGGATTGCTGACCACCATCCAGCGACGCGGCGTCACTCCGTTGGTAATATTGATCAGTTTGTCCGGCCACAATCGGTGAAAATCAGCCAGGGTATGTTCCTTGAGCAGCCTGGTGTGCAGTTGGGCCACTCCGTTGATTGCATGGCCACCGACACAGGCGAGATTGGCCATGCGCACATAGCGCTCTCCTGTTTCGTCGATGATCGACATCCGCTGTACCACGTCAACGTCGCCGGGATATGTGAGACGGACCAGATCAAGAAAGCGGCGGTTGATTTCATAAATAATCTCCAGGTGCCGGGGCAGCAGTTCGGCCAGCATCGCCACCGGCCATTTTTCCAGGGCTTCGGGGAGCAGAGTGTGGTTGGTATAAGCGAAGGTGTGCGTGACTATCTCCCATGCAGGATCCCAGTCATAGTGATGGACATCGATTAAAAGCCGCATCAACTCAGGCACCGCGACAGCTGGATGGGTATCGTTAAGCTGGACAGCGAATTTGTTGGAAAAATTGTCCAGATTTTCACACTGAAACAGATGAATACGGATCATATCCTGCATCGAGCAAGAGACAAAGAAATACTGCTGGTAGAGACGGAGTTCCTTGCCGTGGAGTTTTTCATCGTTGGGATAGAGGACCTTGGTAATAGTCTCAGCCTGCATCTTTTCATGCACTGCGCCCAAATAGTCACCGACATTAAATTCGGCGAAGCTAAAACTTTTTGGCGCCTCGGCACTCCACAGCCGGAGCAGGTTAACGGTGTTAACCCGATAGCCAGGGATCGGTGTATCGTAGGGAATACCCTTAACCAGTTTTCCCGGAACCCAGCGGACCTGTAATTTACCGTGGTCGTCCGTGTAGCGTTCGGTGTGGCCGCCCGAGCCGACCTCCACCGCCATATCCGCTTTTTTAAACTCCCAGGGATTGCCCGGCTGCAGCCAGCGATCACTCAGTTCCTTCTGCCAGCCGTCGTCAAACTCCTGATCGAACATCCCGAACTCATAACGGATGCCATAACCAATGGCGGGAATTTCCAGGCTGGCCAGCGAGTCCAGATAGCAGGCTGCAAGCCTGCCCAAACCACCGTTGCCCAGTCCCGGTTCTTCCTCGTGGTCAATGATCTGCTGCAGATCAAGGCCGGATTCCGCCGCCGCCTGGGCTATGGGGTCATAGATGCCGAGATTGATCAGATTATTGTGAAGATGGGGCCCCATTAAAAACTCGGCAGACAGATAACTGACGATTTTGCTTTCTTTTTCCAGAAGCGCCCGAATTGAGTTGAGAAAAAGCTGCTGCATTCGGTCGCGTACCGTATAGCTGACCGCCAGATAGTAGTCGTTCAGCGATGCATTCTGCGCCCAGACGCCCAACTGGTAGAAAAGCTTGTAGGCAAAGCCGCGTTTGAGTTTTTCTATAGTTTTACGTTCATTGGTTTGACTGTTGCTGTCGGTGGTATTTTTTTGGGTCATTGCTTCCTCCAAAGGTTGTCAGGTTTTGTCCATCAATATGCTGCCATTGTCTTGATTTTTGAATTTAAAAGCTCTCAACCCAATAATATAACTTTGGGAAAATCTCTCACACCATGGCAGTAAATCCTGCATTACTGATATATTCGCTTATGCCGTCGAGGAAAAACTCAACGCCGATTGCTACCAAAAAAAAGGCCATCATTCTCGTCAGCACATTTGTGCCCGATTCTCCCATAAATCTGCTGATCTTTGCTGATGATCGGAGTACCGGCCAGCAGGTAAAAACGGTAAGTATTATTTCAAGGCAACTACACAATAACCAATGAATATTTCCTTAGTCGAGTGAATACTCCACACTCTGTTGGACATCGACAACACGACACTTATTGAACCGGGACTGCTCAATAAAGGGATTGGCAATGGGATAAACGCGATATTCTCGTTTTGCGGAGGTAAATGAACCTCACTCGTCCGGTTGGTTTACGAGGAGAGCCTTTAATGGAGTGAATGCGGTTAGCTTTCTGCTATTTTTTTTAAAAGACCGAAATGCTCAACTCAGCTTCATCAAAAATGCTACTATTAAACAACAATATAAGCAATGCTGCATGTTAAAAAATAAGTATTGACTCCTATTCCAGAGTGGAGCATTATGAATTGGTAATTGCGTCCGTAATGAGGAAATATTTGGCTGTTAGAAGTTCTTCAACAGGCGGCAAGTTATCGAGGTCCGATGCCAAAGTCACCGGCTACAATTAGATTCAGAAGGAAAGGGGGAATTTATCTGCGAAAAAAATAAATCATAGTTTTCTTATCGTTAAGTTTTCGTGAGCTTTGCCTTGAATAGTATTTTCTCTTTACTACAGTATTCCTGACTGAATATTGGCATTGAATTATGGGAACATTGAATAATCGCCCATCTTCTTTGTTACAGTCAAAAACTTATCCTCCGACAAAGCGAGGAACGAGACGTCGAGGTAAGCGATAGACTCCGTTATCAGTTACATCGGTGATGAACGGTAAGCCGGTATACGTACCTTCACGAAATTCTTTTCAAAAAATACGAAAATAATTTTGTAAGATACTTATATACCTGTGTTGTATTTTCTCTTGTGCCTTGAATATGAACGAAACTCAAGATTATTCAAGGTTCCTTTATGTTTTTAATATTTAACTATTATGAAAGGAGAATCCAAATGAACAAGATGAAAGTAAGGGAATTGATGCGACCACTTGAAGAGTTTCCCCACATTTCCAGCCAGGCTACTTTCATGGAAGCGGTGGAGGCATTGGAAAAAGCTGATCAGGAATACAAGTCCGGAAAGGTTCCGCAAAGGATCTTGCTGGTTTGTGATGAGACTGGAAAAATCGTTGGGAAAATGTCTCCCATGGATGTAGTTCAAGGTCTTGAGCCTAAATATCTCGACATTGATATCCCGGAATCCTCTTCTGTTTCTCGGCTGATACAAAGGGCACATGAGTCGGCAAAGGAAGAACTTCGGTTATGGCAGGCCCCCCTTGGAGAGCTTTGCAATAAAGCCTGTCTCGTCAAAATTCATGAATTTATTAAGATGCCGACTCCTGATCATATGGTCAGAATCGACGATACAATGGATAAAGCCTTCCATCTTTTTGTCGTCGAACGTCACGATTCCCTTTTTGTTCAGGACGGGCAGGATATTGCAGGCCTGATTCGGTTTTCAGATGTCTATAAGAAAATCAGAGAAGTTATGAAGGCGTGTCCACTTCTGACATAGGGGTACCTTGAATAATCGCCCATCTTCTTTATTACAGTCAAAAATTTATCCTCCGACAAAGCGAGGAACGAGACGTCCGACAAAGCGAGGAACGAGACGTCCGACAAAGCGAGGAACGAGACGTCCGACAAAGCGAGGAACGAGACGTCGAGATATCAACAATACCGGGGATGAACGGTAAGCCGGTATAAGTACCTTCACGAAATTCTTTTCAAAAAAACACGAAAATAATTTTTAAGGTACTAATATACCTGCGGTAAATTTCCTTCTGTGTCTCGAATATGAACGAAATACGAGATGTTTCAAGGTACCCTTGAAAAGAACCGTTAATGCTGATGTCCGCAGCCGCAGTCACAGCCGTTCTCAGATGCCTGATTACTGGCACTATGGCCGGAGATGTCAGGGAAGCCACTGATGACTGTGGCCGGACCAGTTTGTTTTTTATGGGGAAGTTTTGCCTTAATTCCATACCACAGCGGTTTCACCGAGATGACCAGCAGAATGGTGACACTCAGCAGTTCCAGCCACTGCGGAAGCAGTTCTGTTGTTGCCCCGACAACCGCTTGCGGAGAAATTCCCAGACTGGCATAGAGGGAATCTACAGCCAGACCAAAAATAACGGCACATACGGAGAGCACCGTCAGGTAGAGTGCAGTGCTTTTCTTCCCGAGAACTTTCAGCAGTACGGAGAGAGATGTCAGGTTTGTGGCCGGACCGACAAGCAGAAAAACCAGCGCAGCTCCGGGACTTACTCCTTTTAAAATCAATGCCGCCGCCACCGGAGTGGAAGCTGTGGCGCAGATATAGAGGGGAATTCCC
>JALNVI010000116.1 GCA_023231425.1 Desulforhopalus sp.
AAAGGAGACAGGAAAAAGCAGGGCAACAAAACCCGATGACATCCGTTGTGATATGAAACGCCTGTTGTGCTGGAGAGTCCCTTGTGAAAAATGGAACGACAAAAGAACTTTATATATAAATGCTTTCGCGTTCTTCGTGATAAAAAAGGCCCTTCCCGTCTTTTGCTTTTACCTTTCTTCGCGTTTCTTCGCGTTCTTCGTGGTAAAAAGGCCCTTCCCGTCTTTTGCCTTTCCCTTTCTCCCGTCTCCTTTCTCCTGTCTCCCTTTTTTTTCGTCCTTTCCGCCTGTAAATTACAAAATCTTCAGGGTACCTTGAAACAGCTTGTATTTCGTTCATATTCAAGGGTCCCTTTATTCTCAAATGCTTTTGTTTTCCTTCCCGTTTCTTTGCGGTAAAAAAGCAGTTCTCCCAGCCTTCATGTTTTTAGTCTCTTCACAATAAAAAGCTGTAATGCCTTTCTTCGCGTTCCTTTACGTTCTTCGCGGTAAAAAATTGCCTTACCGTCCTTTGCTTTTCCCTGTCTCCTGTCTCCTGTCTCCCTTCTCCTTTTACGTCCCAAAACCTTGAAGAATCAAAGGACCCAACAGGCTCGATTCTTCAAGGTTCCCTTTCCCTTACACGTATATTTTCATACCCATCAGCGGCCAGATAACAGAAACTGCAAGCCAGACAACTCCCATAAGCATGACACTGGCAAGCGCACCGTATCTGAAAAATTCCCCTGCAGTAAACTGCTTCGAGCTGTAGGCGATGGCGTTTGGTGCCGCCCCGACCAGCAGCAGGAAGGGCATACCTGCAGTAATGAGGGAGCTGAAGAGAATAACTTCACCGCTCACACCGAGGTAAGGTGCAATAACCAGCGCCACCGGCAGAGAGATGGCGATAGCCGCCACGTTCATGATGAAGTTGGTCATTATCATGACAAAGAAGGACATCCCCAGGATGAAGACAATGCCGGGGGAGGATTTGAACAACGTCAGCCAGTGGACAGCCATCCATTTCGCAGCGCCCGTATCCCAGAGACAGAAACCGATAGACATGGCACCGGCAAAGAGCAGAATAATGTTCCAGGGAATCTCCTCCAGGTCGTCCACAGAGAGGATGTTGAGGACGAAAAAGGCGATGGTGGAAAGCAGCAGTACGGCGGTTTTGTGCAGCCCGGAAAAAGCCGGGATAAAGTTTTTGAGAGCAATGACGAGAATGGTGAGAAAGACGATGCTGAGCCCCAAAACCTCATTACGACTCCAGCCTCCGAGATTGTGATACATGGTCTTCGAGCGCTCCTGCAGACCCGGTACGCTCTTTTGTTCCGGCTTGAAGAAAAACATTATAAAAAGCCAGAGAAGAAAGACCATCAGCCAGCCAACCGGCAACATATACTTGGTGAGGGTGAAGAAACTGATATCAATATGCATGATATCTTTATAAAAACCGAGAGCCACAGCACCGCGGGCGGCACCAAGCAGGGTAATAATAGAACCGGCACCGGCCACCCAGGCCATGCCGATGAACAATCCCTTCCCGAAACGGGTGGGATGATCGCCGTCCGCGTAAAGCGCATGGATGGTCATCAGCAGTGGAAACATGGTGGCAGCAACGGCCGTATGCGCCATGAGATGGGTCAGCGCAGCGGTCATCACAAAACAGCCAAGGTAAATGTTCGAGGTCTTCTCCCCTACGATGGAGAGCATTTTGTAGGCGATACGTTTTGTCAGGCCCGTCTTGGTGAAAACCATTCCGAAGACGATGGAACCAAAGATAAAGAGCACCGACGGGTCCATAAAATCATTGAAAGCGACTTTCGGCTCACGGATCATAAAAAGGGCCTGCAGCGCTCCGATGGCGAGACTGGTGATACCAATGGGCACCACTTCAAAAACCCACCAGACGGCAGCGAGAAGAAAGATGCCGATCGCCCCTTTGGCCGCTGTGCCCAGTTCAAAATGTTTCCCAAGCGGATCAATGGCGTCCGGCCACGGCGGGCAGTAATAGACAAAAAGAAAGAGCCCAATTCCGAGCAGGATAAAAAACCACCGCTTCAGGTCAATGCCTTGACCTTCTACCGCTTCCGCGGCCTCTGCTGCAATCATGATTAACCTCCGTAAATATGTTTGAGGACCGGGAACGCACCTTTCCTCTTCGCGCCGATGGCGCCGGAAAAATTCCGCCTCTGTTGCACATCAGGAATACTCTTTATTTACCAGCTTTTACTCTTCAAAATATGCTGAATCTCCTCTTCCGAGCGCTCCAGCAGACGGTCCATGCGTGCCTCTTTGGCCGCACGAATGGCCGCCATCAAAGCCTGAAGATCCACCGGCTTTTCGAGATAATCGGTGGCCCCGCTCTTCATCGCCTCAATCCCACTTTTTACTGAGGAGTGTCCGGTGAGCATGATAACTTCGAGGTCAGGCCGTTTCTCCTTCACCCGACGCAGGGTTTCAAGGCCATCAATACCCGGCATGGAAAGATCCACCACAGCGACATCAATGGAGTGATCATCAACCGCACTCACCGCATCCTCGCCATTGACTACGGGAACCACATCAAGCCCGCGAGCCTCCAGACGCCGGGTCATGAGATCGACAAAATCTGTTTCGTCATCAACAATTAATACTTTGGTTGCCATCAGGCTGGTCATATCGTCTCCTTGTTTTCTCTACGGGAAATCCTCTTCCCTTTTCGTTCATCTTCGAGGGCCCTTTTGTCAGGCGTCTCCCTCAATGCCCTTAAGCTTTTCATCGGCCACCTTTTTATACGCCTTATCAATCACCTCAGTAAGTTCTTTGATATCCACAGGTTTTTGCAGGTAGGCAAAGGCTCCCATATTGAGACAGGTAGCGCGGTCATCCTCGGAACCATGACCCGTGAGAACAATGATCTCAATTTCCGGCTTCGCCTTTTTCGTCTTTTCAAGCACCTCAAGGCCCTGAACTCCGGGCATTTTGAGGTCGAGAACCATCACGTCCGGGGTTTCGGTCTCAAGGCACTCCAGCGCCTGCTCACCGTCAAACACCGGATAACTGCCGTATTGACGGGTAACAAGACGCTCAGAAAGCGTCTGAACAAACTCCCTTTCATCATCCACCAGCAGCACTTTCGGTGGCAGGGTAAACTGCTGATCGCGGATGATAGAGACGGCAGAGTCGCCACTGGCGAGCACTTCTATACCCTGTACCCCTTCCACCGATGAAATAACCCCGCGCATGGTCTCCGCGAGACGCGTGAAATTGAAAGAGGATTTATTCACCTTGAGCGTGACACAACCGTTTTCGCAGAGAACAGTGGGGGTATACCCTTTCAAGACCAGCGCCAGTTCGGCATCGGCCGCGATACCGAAATCTCTGGCAGCCTGTCGGGAGGCCTCTGCAGGCAGGATACCGGGCCGGTGATAGTGCTCAAGGATGAGCTGGGCCATCTCCCGTGCGGTCAATTCACCAGCGGGAATGCTGATATCATAAAGAGAGGTATCGATAAAGGGTTTTCCATGGATCAACATGGAGAAATCGAGCGCCTCATCATCACACTTTTTCAGCAGCTTCTCGGCACCCTTCTCCGTCATCCCCTCCTCAAGCGCCCGCTGAATACGGTTCCTTTTTTCATCAAATACCGCCACCCGCAATACATGGGTAACCGCCGACGGCACCAGCAGAGCGGAGAGGCCACAAAGAATGATTCCATCCTCCAGCAGCACTTTAGCAACTGCTGTTTTCAGCCAGGCCTGCGCCCGCTCTTTCTCAAGGGTAAATTGATTAAAAACCGATTTTGTCCCGAAAACCGCCCGTTGCACCTTCTTCAGATCCATGGCAGAACGGCGCGCCACATCTTCAAGGAGATCAACATCGCAGACAAGGGTATAACCCGTGGTCGCAGCAAGCTGCTTTTTCAGCTCTTCTTCCAGGACAAAGTTACAATAAAACAATGCTATAGATGACATGCCATACTCCTGTACTGAGGTTAGAGGGAAAACAGCGACCGACGTTCACTGTCTTAAGACATTTTCAAAGCACAAATCATGCCAGAAATTACAGGGACAAAAAAAACCTCTCTTTTCAGTGTGTTAACGCGGAAACACAAAAAAAAGAGGTCTTCTTTTCTTTCAGAATAACAAGGGGTAAGAGGAGGGGCAAGACAATTCGAAACACTTAGAAACAGCATCAGCTCCATCTTAGAACAAAACGGAACATCTTTATATGGAACAGTCTAAGGACGAAAGGAATATGATAAAAAGTGACTCGAGGTGGTAAAAAAGACGGTTCCTGTCAAATTTGCTCATAATCCTGTCCTTGAAAAACAGTGTAATTACAGTATGCTATGGACTCTTTAATGGGGATAAAAACCCCTTTCCCAGCATGGTACCTTGAATAGCCAGCCTTTTGCCCATCTTCTTTGTTACAGTTAAAAATTTATCCTCCGACAAAGCGAGGAACGAGACGTCGAGGGAAGCGATAGACTCCGATATCAAACATGCCTGTGATAAATTTCCTCCTCCCCCTCAGATATGAACGGGAGACACGGTTCTTGAAAGTACCATTATATGATGAAAAAATTCTCAAAGAGAAACTCTATGAAAAAAGCACTTTTTTTCTGCCTCACCGCAGCAATTGCCCTGCAGGTCACCACCGCCTTCACCACTGATAACACCGACCCCACTCCTGAAGAGATTCAGAAAGCGCAAACCATGCGCGACCTGGCCATCAAGGCAGGTGCAGACAAGATCAGCGACGAGCAGATTATCGCCCTCGCGGCCCAGAGCATGCCGAAAGAAGTTTCCCCCGAGCAGCGCAAACAGATCGAACAGGCAGTTATCTGCTCCCATCATAAAATTGCTGATCTGAGCTACAGAAAACCGATTAAAGACTTCGCCAGATTCACTTCCAACACAAAGTACCAGCAGGAAATTAAAGAGCAGATCGACAGTGAATGCCATCTGGCCCAGTTGAACGCCATCATGGGCAAGAAATAAGGAACTCCTCAAAAACCCGTGGAAAACGGGAACGGGGAGGCAGGAGAAAGCAAAAGACGGGAAGACAATTTTTTACCGCGAAGAACGCGAAGGGACACGAAGGAAGGCAAAAGCATTCCTGATTAGTATCGACCTTCAGCCAGTAAGTGACACACTGATAAGGTATTATTACATGGACAATGCATCAGCTATTCCCGGTGTAAAACCTTGTAAGTATCCGTAATTGTTACTATTAGTCATTCAATGTTTACGAAAGGCAATCGTAACCTATTGATATTACAATAAAAGGCGAAAAAGAAAGAATC
>JALNVI010000117.1 GCA_023231425.1 Desulforhopalus sp.
AAAGTTTACTCTTTTTCATTTACCGGGACCTGATCAAGCAGCATATCCATCGGCTCAATCAACTCGAAGCCCAGATCCATCAATTTACGTTTGACGGTCGCCACATTACAGGTAAGCAGATAAGGGAAAAGAGCCCGGTGGTCTTCATCCCAGTAACGGGCCACCAGCACACTCCCGAGGCCAATATTCTCCCCCGAGATCACATCCACCACCTTCTTCATCTGCCCCGGTTTTTCCTCCACCACCACGCAGAGCAACGTCCCCGGTTCTTCGATATTAAGCAGGTTGATAAAAGCCTTGAGGATATCGCGGATGGAGATAATCCCCAGCAGATGTCCCTCTTCATCCACCACGGGGAAAGCACCGACCTTTTTATGATACATTATCAACAGGGCATCCTGCAGGGTGTGCGCCACACTGATGGTTATCGGGTTACGGGTCATGATATCAGCAATCACATGGTCAGCAATCTCACTGCACACCTGTGGCTCTATTCCCTCCTCAAACAGAAGAGAGGGCATGGCATCACGAATATCCCGGTCAGTGACAATACCGACCAGTCTGCCATCTTCCACCACCGGCATGTGGCGAATCTGCTTCTCTATCATCACCCGGCGCGTCCCGAGAATCGTATCCTGCGGGCTGACCATAACCAGTTCTGTTACCATTTTATCTCTGACAAACACGTTCCACCTCCATACACAGAAAACCCATTCTCATTTCTCCAGCCCGGCAAGAATTCGCAGATGCCTCTCCACGAGGCCGGGCAGTGTCTGTGGATTATACCCGCCCTCAAGAACCGAAATGAGCCGGCCACCTGTACAACACTCCGCCAGCTCTACCAGCGTTCTCGACAGAAAATCGAAGCCCTCTGTCGTTAACTGAATATCTGCCATCAGATCATCTACATGGGCATCAAACCCCATGGCAACCAGGAGGAACTCGGGTTGAAAAGCCTGCACCTTCGGTTTGATCCGAGTCTCCACCGCCACACGATACTCCTTATCACCACGTCCCGGCAATACCGGCACGTTGCAGGTAAAACCCTCCCCCGCCCCCGTCCCTTCCTCGAAATCACGCCCCGTCCCGGGCCAGGCAAAGGAGGGATGTTCATGCAAAGAGCAGTACAGCACGGTGGGATCGTCCTCAAAGATATGTTGAATTCCATTACCATGATGGACATCGAAATCAATGATTGCCACTTTTTCCACGCCATGCCGTTGCTGCAGGTAGCGGGCGGCAATGGCAACATTGTTGAAATAGCAGAAGCCCATCGATTTATCTCTTTCAGCGTGATGCCCCGGCGGCCGGAGTGCGCAGAAGACCCGGTCGAGCTGGCCGGACATCACAGCATCTACTGCCTCCAGAACCCCACCCGCCGAGAGCAGCGCGGCATCATAGCTGTCACGGCAAATAACATTGTCGGGATGCTCAAAGTCCGGCAGTCCATAAAGGCAGGCGTCTTCGAATTTACGAATATAATGGATATTGTGTACAGCCTCAATCCAGCGCTGGTTCGCCGGCTGCGCTTCTATCTGTACCAGCTGTGCAGCCAGTCCGCTCCCCTCAAGCCGGGCATAGACAGCACGCAACCGACCCGACGACTCGGGATGATGGTCGCCGGTATCGTGAAGCAGGCAGCGCTTATCACAAACAAGACCTGTTTTTCCCATTTCGTCCATAATTTCAGCCAGGGTTGACTATCACTCGACCGCGCTGACCTCCCTTCAAGATAAGGTCAATCTGGTCATCAAGCCCTTCAAGAGCTACTTCGTGGCTCAGGTTTTCAAGGCATTCTACCTTCCACGAACCAGCCAGTCTCTCCCAGACCTTAAGCCGCTGCTCCATGGGGCAGTTCTGGGAATCGATCCCCACAAGGGTTACCCCGCGGAGGATAAAAGGGAAAACGTTGAGAGGAAGATCCGGAGAGCCGACATTTCCGCAACAGGTAACCACTCCCATCAGTGCGGCGGCCTTGATGGCGGCGGTGAGCATCTCTCCGCCCACACAGTCAATCACCCCGGCCCAGCGGGTCTTCATCAGCGGACGGTCACTGCCAGCGGTCACCTCTTCTCTTGAGCAGACGTTATGAGCACCAAGCCTGCGCAGATATTCTGCAGCCTCAGCCTTGCCTGTAACCGCCGTCACCCGATAGCCAAGCTTTGCGAGCAATGCCACCGCAACGGAACCAACCCCGCCGGTAGCTCCGGTAACAAGAACCTCCATCTCTCCGGCTGCTTCAGGTGAAAGACGCTCGTTGAGGGCATAGACCGACAATCCGGCTGTAAATCCGGCAGTACCATAAATCATCGCCTCTTTCGCGGTAAGTCCTGCGGGCCTCGGAACAACCCAGCCGGACGGCACACGTACGTATTCGGCAAAGCCACCGTCGGTATTCATGCCAAGATCATAACTGGTCACAAGCACATGATCACCCGGTTTGAAATGCTCGTCACTGCTCTGCACTACTTCTCCGGCGCAGTCAATTCCCGGAGTATGCGGAAACGTCCTCGTCACTCCGCGATTCCCGGTAGCAGAAAGTGCATCTTTATAATTAAGGGATGACCAGGCGACCCGAATCAGCACGTCTCCATCAGGCAGATCGCTGATATTACGTTCTTCGACAGCACGGGTAAAGTTACCACCTTCGCTTTCACGAACTACCAGTGCTTTAAAAGTATTGACAGTCATATTTTCCTCCTTGAAAGTTATTCGGAGTATCCGACTCCTCCCTGAAACTATAAAAAGATGTTACACGAGAGAAAAAATTACTTCATCCTTATTTTCTCAATCCTCCAGGCTGCCCTGCCCTAATATTTTCCTTTTTAATTTTATTCAGAAATGCTCTCTTCAACCGTTTATCCGGTAAGGTTTTCGAGGCTCTGGAGAGGCAGAATTCGCGCCCTTTTTGCTTGACTTCTCTCTTTTGAAGATTAAATTCCACACACTTTACGCAGAGATAAACATTAGTGTTTATTCAACTCTTTTTTTCGCAGGAGACATTTATGTCTGAGGATAAGCGCCAGCAGCTGCTGGAAAAACGCCAGAAGATAGAACTGGGGGGGGGCCTCAAACGTATTGAGACCCAGCATGCCAAGGGAAAACTCACCGCCCGGGAGCGACTCTATCTCCTCTTCGATGAGGGAACCTTCGTTGAAATGGATGCCTTTGTCCGCGCCCGCCACAGTGACGGCCGCAAATATCAGGCGGAGTCAGTTGTTACCGGCTACGGCCAGATCTATGGTCGTATCGTCTATGCCCACAGCCAGGACTTCACCATCACCGGCGGCTCCCTCGGAGAGATGCATTCCGCCAAGATATGCTCCGCCATGGATGCCGCTGCCAAAATTGGTGCCCCCATCGTTGGTCTCAACGACTCTGGCGGGGCACGGATTCAGGAAGCAGTGGACGCGCTCAACGGCTACGGCAATATCTTCTACAAACACGCTTCCTATTCCGGAGTAATTCCACAGATCACCGCCATTCTCGGACCCTGTGCCGGAGGTGCAGTCTACTCCCCGGCTCTCACCGACTTCATCTTCATGGTGGACGGCACCTCCCAGATGTTCATCACCGGACCACAGGTTATTAAAACGGTCACCGGCGAAGAGATCAGTGCCGAAGACCTCGGCGGCGCAATGCTTCACAACAGTATTAGCGGCAACGCCCATTTTTATATGCCGAGCGAACAGGAGTGCATTAACTCCATCCGTGAACTTCTTCAGTATCTGCCCCCCAACAATCTGGCACGGGCTCCGCGGTTTGAGGTAAGCGGCGATATCAACGCCCGGGTGGAAGCACTCAATGACATCGTCCCTGTCAATCCCAACAAAGCGTACGACATGATGGAGATCATCTACCAGCTGGTGGATGACCAGACCTTCATCCCTTACATGGATTTCTACGCCTGCAACATCCTCACCGGCTTTTGCCGCATCAACGGTGCCTCCGTGGGAATTGTCGCCAACCAGCCAAATGTCATGGCTGGCTGCCTTGACATGAATGCCTCCGACAAGGCCGCACGCTTCATCCGTACCTGCGACGCCTTCAATATTCCACTGCTCACCCTCGTTGACGTCCCCGGCTTCCTGCCAGGCACATCTCAGGAGCACAACGGGATTATCCGCCACGGTGCGAAAATGCTCTACGCCTTCTCCGAAGCGACGGTACCAAAGGTTTCCATTATCGTGCGCAAGGCATACGGCGGAGCCTACATTGCCATGTGCTCCAAATCCCTCGGTGCCGACCTTGTTTTTGCATGGCCGTCAGCTGAGGTTGCAGTCATGGGACCGGAAGGTGCGGTAAATATTGTCTACAAACATGAGATTGCCGAGGCCGAAGACAAAGAAGCCGTCAGGGCGAAACTGCTCTCTGAATATCGTTTAAAATTTGGTTCGCCGTATCAGGCTGCTGAACGCGGCTATATTGATGATGTCATTGAACCGGCAATTACCCGACTGAGAATTATCGATGCCTTCAATATGCTTGAAGGCAAGAGCCAGCAGCATCCCCGTAAAAAACACTGCAATCTGCCGCTGTAAGGAAAAATTCATGGATTTAAGTACACTGATGGAAATGTTCTCCGACCCGTCCAGGATAGGGGCTCTCAGCGCAGGCAGCAAACTGAACGCCTCACTGATCACCACCGTTATGGGCATGGGTATCACCTTTGCGGCCCTCATCATCCTGCTCTTCGCCATCTCCCTGATGAACCGGGTGCTGGTAAAAAAACCGCAGGCAGAGCCCTCTGCCTCCACACAGATCACAGGTGGCATTTCTGCTGATGAAGAGATGGATGAAGTAGTCGCAGCCATCGCCGCCGCCATTGACCTCTACATCCGCCCAGGCCACAATAAGGTGATTATTCGCAACATCCGCAGGGTACAGGACTTTCACCCGCGCTGGTCTCAGGCTGGCCTTGTTGACCAGCTTGACCGCCGTCTGTAACTCGCCACTGAAACAAAATAACCCTTTTACATTTAGAAAATACAGCGTCAGGAAAAAACAATGAGAACTTTCAGCGTCAAGGTAAACGGTAAAGAGTATGAAGTAGAGATCGAAGAAACCGGCACTTTTCCCGGTGCAGTGCCCGTCGCACCGGTCCCCG
>JALNVI010000118.1 GCA_023231425.1 Desulforhopalus sp.
AAAAAAGAGAACTAAGCCGAAAAAACCGGCTCAAGGCTTCAACAGAAAACGAGATATCCTTTGAGCTATCTTTAAACTTCGTGCTGAGCTGATCCTCGTAACACTTCGTGTTGACTTTCCTGGTTTTACCATCTCTCCCCTGTCCTCTCATCTCTCATGCAGAAAAAGCATTTTTGAGGCTGCAACTCTGTTCTTGATTATTTACCAGCCACTTAAACCACCTGCGGGCACATCATTTCCCGGGATCGGGTCGGACCAGGCTATCATCTTACATCGTTGTCAGACACAACCTTTTGTATTGTATCTGACAGACGAATTCACCCCTTGTCCTCAAACCAGCTGCCACACCCATTTTATCCCGAGGAACACGGTGACACCCAGGGCTGTGGCACCGCCAATGTTGAGTAGAATACCGTTCTTATTTTCCTTTGCAAAGGAGCTGTCATTGAGCAGCTTCATGAAAATACCCACAAAAAGGGGCGTGCCCACAAACGCGAGAGCAAGCATGATCATCAGAAGGTTCAGTGGTTTTCCAGGCAGAAATGCACCAGGCAGAGCAATGAGGCAGCCGATCAAAATGATCAGCCGATACATCTTATCCTCAGGTCCCATCTTGCGGTGCATCTGGTCTCCGACCACGTAGGCGGCCGCAATAAAGGTGGGCATGATGGTAGAAAATACAGCACACCAGATACCGAGGCAGAAAAAGCCATAAGCATAGTCCCCCAACAGGGGTTTAATGGCTTCGGCCATCTCAAACAGGTTCGCCACCTGTATACCTGCAGGATGAAGGACACTGGCCCCTGTAAGGTAAATGGAAGTACAATAAAGGCCGAATGCCCCGAGAAGGGAAACCGCCGTATCAGCCAGGGCCAGCGGCAAATCTTTTTTTGTCCATCCCCGCTCATGAACGGTATAGGTCTGCATGGAAAGGATGGTCACATGAATCGAACCACCCATGATGGCGGTCATCATCAAAACTTCAGGCCTGCCGAAGTGGGAAAGGTCTGGAACCAGCCCGGTTAATGCGGCTCCAAGGTCAGGTTTTGCAATAAACAGGGTGGCGACAAAGCAGATGACCAAGAGTGAAACAATGAGTTTGCAGAAAGTTTCAATGATTGCATACCCCCCGTGGGCCACCAGTCCATAAAACAGAGCGACAAACAATATCCCCCACAGCGGACTGTTTATACCTGTAACGAAGCCGGTGACAGCAACCAAAACCTTTAAAAGCACCACATTGCACAGCCAGATGACGATCAGGGCGTCGAGAGCCACAAAAGTGGCAAACCCCTTTCCCCATTTTTCCCGGACAATGCCCACGATACCCTGCCCTCCAATTAAGGCGGTTTTTGCTGCCATGTACTGGCAGACAAAGGCCAGAACCACACTGAGCACTATTACCCATAAAAAGTCGTATCCAAAGGTGCCGCCAGCCTTGGCCACGCTCAAAGTGGTGCCTGGACCGGCGGCCACGGCGCTGATAATCCAGGCAGGCCCAAATGAGAGCGCAATTCGTTTAAACCGGGGAAGCGAGCTTATGTTTTCCATGTCTTTTTCCTTATTTTGATGCACAATTTACAGGGTGATATATTCGGCACGAAGCCGGGAAGTGATGGCAGGCAGGTCAAGGGTGTACAGGGCGTCTATGAAATTTGAAAGAAACGTGCCAGGGCCTGCTGATTTTTCAGCGGCGAGCTCTCCTGCAATGCCTGCAGTGGCACAGGCTGCTGCTGCCGCTTCAAAGGGGGTTCGACTCACCGCATAAAAGGCTGCAATCATTGCAGACAGGATGCATCCGGTTCCTGTGACTGTGTTCATGAGAGGTGAACCATTTTTTAAAATCAATGCCTGGGAAGCGCCCAGGATCATATCCTCTTGGCCGCTGACCAGAAGGCAGGAAGCGTGTTCCGTCAGCAGTTTGCCACCCTTTAATTCCAGCCCCGGCCACTGGTCCCCAGTGGTGTGTTCCCCCGTCCGGCCGTGGTTGAGGAGGATTTTTTTTGCCTCGGCCGCACTGATGGTATTGTTTTCCCGCCGGGGGGATGGATGGTCATCTGTGAAAGAATAGAGTTCAGAGGCAGTGCCCCGGATAATTTTATGGGGCGCGAGAGACGACAATCTTCTGGCAATCGTTGTTCTATATGGCCCGGCTCCGGACCCGACAGGATCGAAGACAAGAGGTTTGCCTGATGCTTCGGCCAATTCCATGAGGGTTGCCATGGCCTCAACCCGCTCCCGGGTCGGGGTACCGATATTCACGCACAGCCCGTCTGAAATTCCGGAGAGGTACTCAAGGTCCTCTCTGGCCCAGGACATGGTGGGGGCTGCTCCCATGGCCAGCAGGACATTAGCCGTCTGGTTCATGACCACAAAATTGGTCACCACATGGATCAGAGGCCGCTGTTTTTTAAGTTTTAGACAGAGTTGATAAATTCTGACTGCGAGGTCTTCCGGATTGTCCATTTTCTCCCCTTTTATGAAAATTCAAACCAGAACCCTGAATCGATAAAACGGGGTGCTGGCAGGTAAAACGACAACGGGGGGAGGAAGCCATGCAGAACATACCAGAAAAAATAATAGGAAAAAATGAAGTGAATGATACATGATCCGCTTCCCTACGTCGGTATTATCCGCGTCAGGTTCCAAGGGTCAGGACGTCTCTGTCCTTCTCAGCTGTTAAAAGCTCCCCCAGCAAAAAAACTATGTCATCTATATTCCCTGTGGTGGATCGATTTGTCAACCATGCACAAGAAAAGAAAGCAAAAAAGGGGTCAGAATTATTTATTGAGCATTTACAAACACCCAGATAAAGAGGATTTCACCCATCTTCTTCGTTACAGTAAAAAAAAATTATCCTCCGACAAAGTGAGGAACGAGACGTCGAGGTAAGCGCTATACTCCGGTATCAAAGTTATGCCTGTGGTAAATTTCCTCCTGTGCCTCGAATATGAACGAAATACAAGCTGTTTCAAGCTATCCATCAAACAGACTCTGTTCAAAACAATTCAATTGTTGGTACACGGGAAACTTCTGGTCGGTTGAAGATTGATGTTGCAAGCTGGGAAACAGGGAACAGTGAATAAAATGCCAGGAGCTGGAATTATTCACTGTTCCTATAACCTGCAGTCAGATCAGAGGACCCCTTTCTCCTTCCAGAACTTGATTGCGCCCGGATGCATCGGAGTAACGATGCCATCGGCTCCCTTTTTAACCGACATGGATCTAAAGGTTTTCTTCTGTGCAACCATGTGGGCCAGGCCTTCGTCGGTGAAAATCGCCGCGAGCAAATTGTACACGACGTCATCGGGAACGTCTTTGTTGGCAACCCAGAGTGTCGAATCCTGGAAGGACGAAGTGTCGATATCAACACCTTTATAGGTGCCTGCCGGAATGACGATTTTTGAGAAGTAGGGGTGCTTTTCGTAGAAGCCGGAAGCTTCGGCGTCGGCCCCCAGATCGATCAGTTCAATATCATTGGTCTGGGCAGCCATGATCACGGCTCCCGACGGAAAGGCGGTAAAGAGCCAGAACGCATCGAGCTGATTGTTACCGAAAGCGACCGCTGCATCGTTGTAGCCCATGGCATTACGCTTGATTTTGTCCCAGACGCCCATGTGGCGGAAAAAAACTTCACAGTTGGCAAAAGCGCCGGAGCCGGCGTTGCCGACGCCAACTTTTTTACCGGCCAGATCCCTGGTTGACTTGATTCCGGAGCCCTTGCGCACAACCAGCTGGGCGGGAGCGCCATAGAGGAAGGCGACCGCACGGACATTGGTGTACTTTTGGGTATCATTTTTCATCTGGCCGTTGGCACCGAGGTAGACATGGTCGGAGTAAACAGTGCCAAAATCCATTTTGCCTGAATCGACTTCACGCAGGTTCTCCACCGAGCCTGCCGAGGATTGTGCCTTGACAGTGATGTCCTGCATATCCTTGACCGGCTTATAACCCTCGATCGCATTGGCCACGGTCTGGAATGTACCACCGGCCGGGCCGCCGCCAAATACAATGCGCTCCCTGCCGATAGCCGGAACGCTGAAAACGACGGTTGCTGCGATAAGCAACGCTAAGATTTTAACCATTTGTTTCATCTGTTACGTCCTCCTGCCTGGGGGGTGATGAAGTTCTTCTTCACAGTGCAATGCTGTCACTATGAAAAAAACTTCAGATAAAGAGGAAAGAGGTCAGAACTCTTTAGGGGAACTTTGAATAAGCAGTCTTTCGCTCATCTTCTTCACTACAGTCAAAAAATTATCCTCCGACAAAGTGAGGAACGAGACGTCGAGGGAAACGATAGACTCCAGGTAAGCGACAGACTCCGGGTAAGCGATAGACTCCGGGTAAGCGATAGACTCCGTGATCAATCATGGCTGTAATAAATTTTTTCCTGGACCTCAATATGAACGGAATACAAGCTGTTTCAAGGTACCAATATACCACCTATTGGAGTTCTCACACAATTTTTACCTGCTCGCTTTGCTGCGTAAACCCCTTCGTCCGCAGCCTTGATCAGGGCTTCGAAAGTTTTCACGTCATCACTGCGGAGTGCAACACCGACACTGACACTCCCATGCCAGTACCCGTCCCCTGTTGGTACACGCATTTGTGATACATTATCCCTGATTATTTCTGCAATTTGTAATCCACCAGCTCTACCCGTATTGGGACAAATGATTAAAAATTCATCCCCACCCAATCGACTGACAACATCATCTGTTCGTACGCTGTATTGAAGTGTTCTTGACAGCTCACACAAGACATGATCACCAGCGTCATGCCCATAGGTATCATTCACATCCTTAAAATTGTCTGCATCAATCATCATCAAAAATATCGGTTTTCCTGATTGTGTTGATTCCTCCCAATATTTTTTTAACTGCTGCATGGCATGCCTTCTATTTGGCAAGTTAGTCAAAACATCAGTTAAAGCAATTTTCTCGAGGTTCTTATTTGCTTTGTGTAACTTTTGAGTAAGTTTTTTACGTTTCTTCTCACTTTCTTTGTGCTCTCTTATTTCTGATTGAAGTTGCTGGTTTGTTGCGTTTAGCGCAGCAGTTCTTAGTTCAACCATTATTTCAAGTTTGTCT
>JALNVI010000119.1 GCA_023231425.1 Desulforhopalus sp.
CCCTTTTCCGGCTGAACCCCCAGTAAATCCTGACCGGCCCCTTCCGCACAGACAATCACCGCGTGCCCGCGTGTCTTCACACGCCGCTCCACGGCGGCCAGCAGGCCGTTTTCCCCGTCAAGCTTAAAGGGCTGCTCAGGGACGAGCACGAAATTCACTTCCTGCAGAGCAAGAGTGGCCTGGGCGGCAATGAAACCTGCTTCCCGCCCCATAAGTTTCACCAGCCCGATACCGTTCCGGACGCAGGTCGCCTCCACATGGGCGCTGCGAATGGCCTCTGTCGCCTTTCCCACCGCAGTGTCAAACCCAAATGAGCGGGAGATAAAGTTGATATCGTTATCGATGGTCTTGGGAACACCAATAACCGAGATATGACAGCCTCTCTCCTTCACCTCTTCCATAATCTTTTTCGCCGCACGCATGGTGCCGTCGCCGCCGATAACAAAAAGGACATTGATATCCATCCGCGCCAGCGAATCGACAATTTCATCAATGCTCTGCGCTCCGCGGGATGAGCCTAAAATGGTGCCGCCAAACTGGTGAATATTGCTGACAACCTCCGGGGTCAAAACCTTTACGTCATAGCAGTATTTCGGGATAAACCCGCGGAGTCCATTGCGAATTCCGACAACCGAACGAATGCCGTACTGATAGTGAGCCTTCATGACAATGGAGCGAATAACATCGTTAAGCCCGGGGCAGAGCCCGCCGCAGGTAACAATGGCGCATTTCGTTTTGGAGGGATCAAAATAGAGTTTCTCCCGCGGCCCCGCTTTCTCAAAGGGCAGCGACATCGAATCGGAATCGAGTTCTGCCATCTCTTCAGATGTCAGGGAAAGGATAAGAGGTTTCTTGTCGTCAACGAAACGCTGATTGGTCAACGGTGTCGGAATCTTTGCCTCGCCGAGGGTGGGGATTGTGGTATCAACTGCAATAGTTCCTTTTACGTCCATGGCTGTCCCGTTCTTTTTTCAGGTGAAATTTCAAAGAACAGAATGCTCATCTGGTCACATTCTGTTTTTCCCGCACAGTATACCCCCGACAGACCTTCAGGTATAGTTGAAATATCCGGGAGGCACCGGGAGCAGATGTACCCGACTCATTTCCAATCACATTTCACTTTCTCTTGGCGAATTTAAAGGCAGGGGGATGGGAGACAGGAGAAAGGAGACGGGAGACAGGGAAAAGCAAAAGACGGAACAGCGAAAAACTTTTTGCCAACGAATAAAAACTCTAAACATGCGAATAAAGGCAAAAAAAACTTTAAAAAATATTTTAAAATTAAACAGAGAATTGCTACCTGTTTATTCCATGCATTACAAGTCATTCCACCGTTATCGTTACGTTTATCGTCATCGTGTAGACAAGGCATGCCTTGTCTCTACATCATCGCCGGAATCACTGTTGTACCGATTTTTCACCGATGATGTGTAATGTCACCGTTATCACCGTTATCACCATTGTGATCAATTTTACAGCCTGTTTATCCATTCGTAATCACCAAAACAGATTTCCACGCAGTGGCGTTATCTGGTTAATACAAAATGTAAATGGTATAATTCGTGTTTATCCGTCTCCCTTTTTGCCTTCGCTTTTCTTCGCGTTCCTTCGCGTCCTTCGCGGTGAAAATTGTCTTACCGCTGTTTGCTTTTTCCCGTCTCCTGCCTCCCTTTCCGCCCCTGCCTTTGAATCCGCCAATACAAAATGTAAATGGTATTACTTCCTGCCTTCCCCCGAATCCGCCCTGACAACACTGTCTTCCGCCACACTGTCCGGAGGATACACAATCACGGAATCCGTCTGCGTCAGCCCGGAACGCACTTCCGCAGCAATACCGTTGTTATGGGCAATCTCTACCCTGCGCAAATGCGCCCTGCCCTCTTCTACAACAAACGTCATCCAGGCGTTCCCGCGCCGAAACAGTGCCCCGGTGGGGATCTGCAAAACATCCTCCCCATGCCAGGTGACAATGCGCGCCTCCACGCGGTAACGATCTCCAAGTTTATCCAGAGGAAGTGGATCGACAAAGGCAACACGTACCTTGACGCGCTGTTCTTCCACACCAAGCGCGGATATTTTCATGAAACCACCGGGTTCAACGAGGGTTACCCGGCCGCGTATGGCTGTTCCGCCGCCCCAGTGTTCAATGGAGACCTCCGCACCGGGGCTGACTGCGACGGCATCGCTGGAGAGGAGCTCAATATCCGCCTCAAGATCACGCGGATCACCAATTTCCATGATCGGCGTACCGGCAGCCACGAGACGCGCGCTCTCTTCATAGACGTTGAGAACAAAGCCGTCAATGGGGGCAATGAGCTGCAGAGCGGGTGCGCCATCAATGCCCGAAGTGAAGACCTGCTGCAGAGCAGCCCGCGCCTGTTCCACCTCAAATTCGGCGGCGCGCAGGCCAAATCTGGCAGAACTCAACTCCTGACCGCGCATCTCCACAGTAGTTCTGGCCGCATCCCACTGCTGGCGGGCAACGGCATTCACTTTTGTGAGCTTTTCGGCTCGCCTGAAGTCATTTCCGGCAAGATCAAGGGCCGCCTTTGCCCGTTCAACCTCGGCCTCGCGCTGCATACGGACTGCCTCCACGGCCTTCACCCGGGCCTCTGTCTCAGAGCGGGTGCGGGGATCGAGCAAACGTGACGCCTCGGCTTCAAGGGTTGCCAGCACCGTTTTGCCCTTTTCAATCTTCGCACCGGCACGCAGCTGCACACGGTTGAGAAAACCGCTTACCGGCGGTGATATAACATAACGGTGACGGATACGCGTTTTCCCCTCCTCCAGAACACTGACGGTGAGCGCCTCCCGGCTAACCGGCGCCGTCTCAACTTTAATCGGTTTCGGCCAGAAACCAGCGACAAGTGCCGCCACCAGCGCAACGGCGAAAAGGGAGAGAAAAATCTTCCGCCAGAGGTCTTTTCTCTTTTTGGCGCGTCCGGCAGACGACATCTCCCATCCGGCCGTACTGTCTTTTTTTGTTTTCATCATTCTCTCGCCTTCAAAACTCCAAGGAGGTCAAGTTTCACTATGCGCCGACTGACAACGGTAAATGACAGTGCCGAAGAGAGGAGCACAATAAGGACGGCGGTGGCATACGCCCGGCTCGTCAGCACCACCGGAATGCGCATGGTCTCCGTATTGATACTGGTCAGAATCAGACTCGTCAGTTCACTGCCAATATAGAGTCCGGGCAGCAGCGCCAGCAGGGTGAGCAGAGAGAGTTCGCCAATGAGAATGGTGGCGACTTCACGCTGTGTAAATCCTATGACGCGCAGGGTGGCCAGATCGCGGGCCCGCTCTGACAGGGCAATATGCGCACCGTTATAGATCACGCCAAAGGCCACAACCACCGCGAAAAAGAAGAAGATGGCCCGACTGATGTCTATCATCTTCCCCATCATCTTATCATAATTTTCCCGCGCCGCCCGGGTAGTGGTAATGGCGCCAATACGCGGAGAATCTTTCACTGCGGCAAAAAATTCATCCTCACGGGCAGAATCTACGGTGAGATTCGCGCCGCTGACAGTGCGGCTTTCCCGCATCAGGTGATGCAGCCGGTCAATATCCATCCACGCACCCACCCCGGCAAAATCGGTGATCGTGCCGCTTACGGTAGTATCAAGAACCGGCCGTCTGCCCTCCAGCACCTCAACACGCAGGGCATCACCGGGCTGAACAAACATCATTTTTGCCAGCTGTTTCGAAATCAGCAGGCCGGAAAGCGGCAGCGCCACCGGCTCTCCGTGCACATCAAGCACACGGCTCAGGAGGACGTTTTGTGGCAGACCGGTAATGGCCACGCGGCGCTTGTGATGACCAGAGTAGAGACGGGCCGCCACCGCACGGAAGGGCTCGACATTGAGCACACCGGGCAGCCCCCGCATATCATTTATCGCACTGAAGGGGCCCGGCTCAATCAAGGCAAGCGTTACATCCTGCCGCTGCGCCAGACGCCACTGAAAATCCATCATGTAATCCATGCCATCGCCCATGGAAACCGAGACAATGGGAATGGCCGTGGCCATCGCCAGACCAAGAGTGGTAAACAGCGCCTGCCACGGCTTGCGCTCCAGATTACGCAGAGCCATGCGAAAGGAGGTGGACGCCAGATTCTGCAGCCCGATACGTTCCAGCAGGGAGGATCTGAACGCCGCCGGCGGCTCCGGCCGCATCGCCTCGGCGGGGGGAAGATTCACCGCATGACGCACCGCGCCGAGAACGCCCAGAAAAGAGGTGACCCCGCTGGCAAGTACCGCAAGGAGAAACGCGGGCCAGTCCGGGTGGAAGTTCAGCACCGGGAAACGAAAGAAAGGATGATACACCATAAGCAGGCGGCTGCCGAACCACATCCCGAGCACCCCGCCGACGATAAAGGCAAAACTCACCACCACAAGGGCGAATTTGCAGTAGTGCCAGCCGATGGTGCGGGAGGAGTAGCCAAAGGCCTTGAGCTGGGCGATCTGCTCGCGCTGCAGGTGAACAAGGCGGGAGAGGGCCGCGCTGGTCATGAAGGCGGCGATGCTCAAAAAAATCAGGGGAAAGGCAATCGCCATGGTGCGCAGCCCCCTGATCTCATCGTTCACCATTTTCACCGACAACTGCTCCGAGTGGTCATAGGCCGTGAGCCCTCCGTAAGGGGCAAGGATACGGTCAAGCTCCGCCTTCACGGCAGTTGGATCTCCGCCGGGAGCCATATCCACCACCACGTTGTTAAATGCGCCTTCGAGATCAAGCGCGACGGCCAGTTCCCGTTCATTCATCCAGAAAACGCCGTAACGACGGTTATCGGGCATAATGCTGCCGGGAGGTAATGCATAAACATATTCCGGTGACAGCGCGATACCGACGATATGCAGCCGCTCGCGGGCGCCGTAGATCGTCGCATCAATGGTGTCGCCGGGCATAAAACCATGGGCATCGGCAAAGACATCGCTCACCACAACCTCTCCCCGGTTACCGGCGACGGGCAGTCGCCCCACCCGCAGATAGAGCAGATTGAGATGCTGGGGGTGATCCTCCGGCAGGGAGAGAAGGGTTCCTTCCGCCGTCTGTTTCATCCCCGG
>JALNVI010000120.1 GCA_023231425.1 Desulforhopalus sp.
AAATTTACCACAGCTCTGTGGTTGATATCAGAGTATAGCGCTTACCTCGACGTCTCGGTCCTCGCTTTGTCGGAGAATAAGTTTTTGACTGTAACAAAGAAAATGGGCGAAAGACTGGTTATTCAAGGCAGCTGCATATCTTTTGATTCTGTCATAGTCGTTCCCTTCGTGATAATGTTCTGTGTTTTGGCGTAATCACCCCTGTTTTGAGCCTGCTTTACCGGTTGTAAAACGGCACGTACGGTCTCTGGAACATCTCCGCCTGGATTCGATGTCACCAATGCTGTCCATACTTAACTTATCATTTTGATTTTATGTGTTTTATTCTCATCCCTTTTCAGGACATCCTCTTGCTTAAATTTTTCGTGCCGCCCTGCCGCGGGTCTGGTTTCCAGGGGTGGTCGCCTTCTTTCTTTCGGCTGAAAATAAGAGCTGGAGCCTCCCTTATTGGTGTTGCCTTTTGGTGATAAGAAATGAGATAGAATTTTCCAATTGGAAAGCAGGTTCGCCAGGTACTACATTGATTTCTCATTCAAAGTGAACTTTGAGATATCCGTGCAGTTTATAGCTTAATTTAGAGTATCAGGAGGAAACATGGCTGAGCAGATTCGTCTCACCGCCTGTACAATCGGCGGAGGTTGAGCATCCAAAATAACTCCAGGGGACCTGGAGAAGGCATTGCACGGACTTGATTTTCCAACGGATGAGAACGTGCTGGTTGGCAAGGGAACGGCGGATGATGCAGGGGTCTATCGTGTGTCGGACGAGCTCGCCCTGATTCAGACGGTGGATTTTTTTACGCCCATTGTTGATGATCCTTACGATTTCGGCAGGGTGGCTGCGGCCAATGCACTGTCGGATGTCTATGCGATGGGAGGTGTGCCGAAAACGGCAATGAATATTGTCGCCTGGCCCGTTGAAACCATGGGATTGGAGCCGCTGAAGGCGATGCTTGCCGGCGGAGCGGAGAAGGTGCGTGAGGCCGGGGCGGTACTGCTCGGCGGGCACAGTGTGGAGGATGAAGAACCGAAGTACGGTCTCTCGGTGACGGGTTATGTCCATCCACAGAAGATATGGAAAAACCAGGGGTTGCGTGAAGGAGACAGGCTGATTCTTACAAAGGGGATCGGTACCGGAATTCTTAACACAGCCATCAAGGGCGGACTGGCCAGCCAGGCGGAGGTGAAGATGGTGACGGAGACCATGGCGACCCTCAACGCTGCTGCGGCAGAGGTGGTGCGTGCCTTTGACGTTTCCGCCTGTACTGATGTCACCGGCTTTGGCCTGCTTGGCCACCTTGGAGAGATGGTGGAGGGGAAATGCCGGGTGGAGCTGGAAACGGCTGCTGTGCCGATACTCGCCGGTACATATGATTATGCTGCCATGGGGCTGGTTCCTGTGGGAGCGCACCGCAACCGTGACTTTCGCCAGTGGATGGTGAAGGGGCTGGCGGGCTTTGACCCAATATTGCGAGATATCCTCTTTGACCCGCAGACCTCTGGGGGGCTGCTCTTTGGCTGCCGAGCCGGAGATGCGGCCGAAGTCGTGGCGCGACTGCACGACGCCGGGCTGGAGGATTCTGCCGTGATCGGTACTGTATGCAGTGATGACGCGGGAATAACTTTATGTTGAGATCCGCTGTGCGGTGAGTGAAAAATAAATTTTGGAGTGAATTATGGCATCTGTTGATGCACGTGGACTGACATGTCCCGCGCCGGTACTAAGGGCGAGAGAGGTTGTTGAAAAAGAGGCACCCGGCTCCATTGAGGTGATAGTGGATAATGCGGCTGCCGTGGAAAATGTTTCCCGTTTCCTTGGCAGTCGGGGCTATGCAGTAAGTGATACCGCCGAAGGAAATCTCTTTCGGGTTCTGGGAACACTGGAAGGGGAGGAACCTCTCTCGGCCGTGAAACCGGTAGCCGCAAAGGTGATAGAGGGAGATGCAAAGGTGCTGGTTTTGATCATGAGTGACAGGATGGGCACCGGCGATGATGAACTGGGGCGCAAGCTGATGGTGAGCTATGTTAAGACGCTCAATGAGATGGGGCCGAGTCTCTGGCAGCTCATCTTTGTCAATGGCGGAGTCCGGTTAACCTGTAAAGACTCTCCGGTACTCGAAGAGATTAAAGGGTATGAAAAGGCGGGTACCATCGTACTCTCCTGCGGGACCTGCATGGAATTTCTCGGACTGACTGCGAATAAGGGCGTCGGCGGCTTGACCAACATGCTTGATATCGTTCTCGCGACGGAAAATGCCGATAAGGTAGTTACTTTCAGTTAAGGGGAAGGGGCGGGTATCTTTGGCCCCTTCCGGGCACTTTAACGGGCGCTGTTTTTCAGGGCCTGCATTAGCAGGGGCAGGCTTTTTACCGCCGATCCGGAGAAGCAGTAGTTGGCGTTCTGCAAGACAGGTTCAAGATTAAACTCGTAAAGCAGTCCGCCATTCTGTCTTACCTGTGTCGGCAGTGCCGCAGCGGGATAAACATTGGCAGAGGTACCGATCACCAGCAGCAGGTCGCAGGATGCTGTCAGCGTTTGAATTGCCTCCATTTGCCGAACGTCCTCGCCAAAAAGAACGATGTCCGGTTTCAGCGGCGCTCCGCAGAGTTCGCAGACGGGAAACGGTCTGGTTTCGAGTAGTTTCTCACTGACCGGCACTTTGTTGCCACATTCAAGGCACTGCAGGTGGCCAAAATTCCCGTGTATCTCGAGAATCATAGAGCTCCCGGCAAGCTGATGCAGGCGGTCTATGTTTTGCGTTATTACACCTTTCAGCAGCCCTGATTTTTCCATTTCCGCAAGGGCGAGGTGTGCCTTGTTCGGCTTCTTGTCGAGGAGCATTCTGCCCCTGTCACGATAGATGTCCCACACTTTTTGGGGATCTTCAAGAAAGGCGTCCAGTGTGGCATACATTTCCGGGTTGTATTTTGTCCACAACCCTTTCTCACTGCGAAAATCGGGAATCCCGCTTGGCACGGAGATCCCCGCGCCGGTGAAGGCGAGCGGAAAACGGGCGGTGCGGAACTGTTTTACTGCTTCCTCAAGGCTGGTTCCCGGGCCGGTGATTTCAACCATCTTTTTTTCCTCCTTTGTGTGTGGTGATATGTTCTACCACCTGCCTGTAATATTCATCCTGCTCCGTGATTCTTGAGCGGAACCCGCGCCGGGCATCAACCTTCATCAGCAGAATTTGCAGTTTCTTCATCTGTCTGAGTCGTTCGTGTTCGTCTTCGCTGTGTTCGATGAGGTCTTCGAGTTGTTTGACCTCCCGGCGTTCGGTTACCTCCGGTGGCAGGTAGCCCGAGTTCTTAAGAATTTTATACGCCATCTTCAACTCAGCGGGGACGAAACTGTCATCTTCAAACTTTAGTGGTTTTCCCTTGAGTCGCTCGGGGGTGAGAGTTCCCTTGCGCAATGCTTCATTGATTTTTTGTTCGGCAAGAAAGGAGAGGCAGTCCATGGTTTTTTTCCATTAAAAGAGTATTATCATGTCTTTCAATTGTATCCACAAACTGTAAAAATCTATAGAAAAAAGGAGCAGAAATGTCATTACAGCAAGATTTGCATGATGATTTGAAAAATGCGATGAAGGTCAGAGATACCGAAAAAATGAGTGCTGTTCGTATACTTATCGGAGAATTTGCCCGTCAGCGCGAGAAAGAACTGAGCGATGAGCAGGTCATTGGCATCGTGAAAAAACTGATCAAATCGGAGAAGGAGCTGCTTGAGGCGAAAGGTGAGCAGGATTCCCCTTCCTCCTATATCACCATTATGGAAAGTTACCTGCCGAAGCAGGCCAGTGAAGAGGAAATCAAGGCGTGGATCGCTGGCAATGTCAATCTGGCGGATTTTGGGAACAAGATGCAGGCGATGAAGCCGATTATGCAGCATTTTGGGACCAGGGTGGACGGTAACACGGTAAAAAAAGTACTGGGAAGTCTTTAAGACAGCAGTTGTTCTGCAGACGTACTCAAGGGTGTAATTAAAAAAAAGGAGACACATTAATGATGAGAATTGTTCTGTATCTCGCCACCAACCTCGCAATTCTTGTGCTGGTCGGTATTGTTATGAGCCTGTTCGGACTCGATCAGGGAACGACTTCGGGGCTGCTGGTGATGTCCGCAATCTTCGGTATTGGCGGTTCTTTCATCTCACTGGCACTCTCAAAGTGGATGGCAAAGCGCGCAGTGGGCGCGCAGGTTATTGAGACGCCTTCAAACCAGACGGAAAGGTGGCTGGTGGATACCGTCAGCCGTCTGGCACAGAAAGCGGAGATTGGCATGCCTGAGGTGGCTGTCTACGAGTCGCCCGACATGAATGCATTTGCCACGGGGATGAGTAAAAATTCCGCGCTGGTGGCAGTCTCCACAGGTCTGCTGCGGGGCATGGACAAGGATGAGGTCGAGGCTGTTCTCGGTCACGAGATCACCCATGTTGCCTGTGGTGACATGGTGACCCTGTCGTTGATTCAGGGCGTGCTCAACACCTTTGTAATATTCTTTTCCCGTATAATCGCCAATATTATCAGCAATGCTCTGAGTGATGACGAGGGAAAGGGACTGGGCTATTTCGGTTATATGGCTGTTGCTACCATACTGCAGCTGGTTTTTGGCCTTTTCGCCACGATTATTGTCATGTGGTTTTCTCGCCAGCGTGAGTTTGAGGCAGACCGCGGGTCTGCCTTTCTCACCGGACCAGGGAAGATGGTGGCGGCCCTGCGTCGTTTGGAGTCAAGCCAGGAACCGAGTCACCTGCCGGATCAGATGGCAGCTTTCGGCATTCGCCCGAGGGCAGGTGGTTTCTCCAGTCTTTTTCTGAGTCATCCTCCGCTGGAACAGCGGATTGCCGCGTTGGAAAAGCAGCAGTAAGGGAACTTTGAAAGACCTTGTATTTCGGTTATATGCGAGGTGCAGGAGGGGATTTACTCCCAGCTTACCGTTCATCCCGGTGTTACTGATCACGGAGTCTAGCGCTTACCTGGAGTCTGGCGCTTACCT
>JALNVI010000121.1 GCA_023231425.1 Desulforhopalus sp.
CGAAGAACACGAAGAACACGAAGAACACGAAGAGTAAAGATATAACAACAGCAAAGCTCTGTTTAGTTTTAAAATCTTTTCGCTGTTTCGTCTTTTGCCTTTTCCTGTCTCCTGTCTCCCGTCTCCTTTCTCCCGCTTTTGCTTTTTCCCGTCTCTGTTTCAAAGCGTAATCATCGCCAGCGGTTCACTCTGACTGGCGGTATGCAGCTCGACTCCTGCATTGAGAACTGCCCCGGCCGCCTGCTGCGCGAGCCGGGGCAAATTGTTTTTCTCACTCAAATGAGCGAGCACCACATGACGCAGCACACAGCTCTGCACCCCCGCCAGAAACTCCGCCGCATCCTCATTACAGAGATGCCCCCTGCTGGAACGGACACGCTGCTGCAATGGCAGCGGATAGGGGCCGTTCTTCAACATCTCCAGGTCGTGATTAAATTCCAGGATCAAGCCATTGCAGGCAGCAAGCCGAGTGTCCATCAGACAGGTAGTTTTGCCCGTGTCTGTGAGATACCCCAGGGATGATTTCCCATCGCTGACCACAAAACCAACCGGGTCCGCAGTGTCATGGGAGATAGCGAAGGAATGAATTGAAAGGGCACCAATTTCAAGGTGTTCCCCTGTTTCAAAGGGTACCGTGCGAAAGAGTCGCCCCATCTTTTTACGACCGTTTTTGAGGGTCCCTTTATTCCCATAGACCGGGATTTCCAGCTTGCGGGAGATGATACCGGCACCATTAATATGGTCGCTGTGTTCATGGGTAAGACATATCGCCCGCACAAGACTGGCATCACGCCCCACCGCACCAAGCCGGAGCAGAATCTGCCGGCCGGAGAATCCAGCATCGATAAATACGGCGGTCTCTCCACTCTCAACATAGACACAGTTCCCTTTACTGCCGCTGCCAAGCACTGAAAAATTCATTCTTTTCCAGCCCCCATTCCGGTATGGCCGAATCCACCCGTACCGCGATCTGTGCTGTCCAGCTCACTCACTTCAACCACCACTGCCCGAACCACACTCGCCACCACCATCTGAGCAATGCGGTCACCACGCCTCAAAGTAAAGGGGGTACGACCATGATTAATGAGGGGAACCTTTACTTCGCCGCGATAATCACTGTCGATAGTGCCAGGGCTGTTAATCAGGGTGATCCCATGTTTCACAGCAAGCCCGGAACGGGGCCGTATCTGAACCTCAAATCCGCCGGGGATGGCCATGGCAAAACCGGTCGAAATCAGAGCAATCTCACCTGGTTGCAATACAACTGAACCCTCCACTGCAGCACAGATATCCATGCCTGCAGCCCCTGCCGTCTGATACTGCGGCAGTGAGAGTCCTTCACCATTTTTCAGTCTGCAAAACTCAACTTTCATCAGCTCTCTACATGTAAAATTAATTTCAGGGGATATTATTGGAAGCCTTCACACCACAAAGACGCATCAAGGCCATAAGCCCCTTGCGTATCTGGTTATTTCCAATCACTTTTTCATCACCTTTCAGCAAAAATCGGCACAGACAGCTCTTTTATTTTGGGAAACCATAATACCAATTACATGTTGTATTGGCGAATTCAAAGGCAGGTAAGACAGACGCCCCAATTGGAGGTCTCTACGATGTTGGGGATTTACTTTACGGGTATTGATTGTGCAGCTCTGAATGCAATCCCACCGTTATAATCCCGTGGTGGCAACATGACGTTGTCTTTGTGGAGAGGATCTCTTTGTAGAGACGCCCAATTTGGGGGTCTTCAGCACAACAGACTTTTCATACCGCAACGGACGTCATCAGGTTGTGTTGCCCTGCTTTTTCCTGTCTCCAATCTCCTGCTCCCTTTTTGTTTTTGTCGACAGAAAGATCATATTTTCAAGGTTCCCATGGTATTCTCTACCTGGAACAGGAGCAGCCGACGCGAATCCTGCGCATTCCACTGAAAAAAAATACACTGAATATATATAACCTTTACATCTCCGGAGAACAGCCATGAAAAACAGCACCAGAAAAATCGTCTTTCTTGACGCCGAAACCATCCCCGAACACATCTCTCCCCCCTCCTTTAACTTTCCCCATGAATATACCTCCTTTCAATCTACAACAGAGGATGAAATCATCCAGAGGGCAACACAGGCAGAAATCATCATGACCAATAAAGTGCCACTGCGCCGGGAGTGCATTGCACATCTGCCAGAGTTGAAGATGATTGCAGTCACAGCCACTGGCTACGATATCATTGACCTTGACGCCTGTCGCGAACGTGGCATTATTGTCTGCAACGTTCAGAACTACGCCGAAACATCGGTCCCCGAGCACGTCATCGCCATGATCTTCGCCCTGCGCCGTAACCTCCTCACCTATCACAAAGATGTCATGGCCGGGGAATGGTCAGAAAGCAGACAGTTCTGCTTCCTCACCCACCCCATTGGCGACATCGCCGGCTGCACCATCGGCATCATCGGCAGTGGCAGTCTCGGCAGCGCTGTGGGAAAAATGGCCGTGGCTCTCGGCATGAAAGTTCTCTTCGGTGAACGGCGGGGAGCAACCTCCATCCGTGAAGGTTTTCATCCCTTCGAGACGCTGTTGAAAACTGCCGACATCATCACCCTGCACTGCCCGCTCAATAACTCTACCCGCGGCCTGATCGGAGCAAACGAGCTGGCAATGATGAAAGAGAATGCCATCCTCATCAACGCCGCCCGCGGAGGACTGGTTGATGAAGCAGCCCTGGCCGACACTCTGCGGGCAGGCCGGATCGGAGGAGCAGGAATTGATGTTCTGAGTACGGAACCGCCGACCGCCGGCAACCCGCTGCTCGATCCAACTCTCCCGCAGCTCATTGTTACCCCGCACATTGCATGGGGGGCTGACAGCGCGATTACAAACCTCATAGGTCAGGTGGTAGAAAACATCAACCGCTATGCAGAAGGGGCTCCGGTCCGCCAGGTGGGGTGAATCACCGGTCTTTTCAAACCGTACGTCCTGCCGGGTGGGCGGGGAAACCCTCCCCTCACCCGGCGTATTTCTTTGCACATCCCGCCGCAACAAAACTCATATTTCTACGTAAAAAAGCCCCCACCCTTTTTCAGGATGGGGGCTTTTTTTTTTACAACTTTATGGAGGATAGCAGGAAAACCATCTCCCGGATTGCTCAATCATCGGAAATATATTCAAAGGCAAGCTGCAGGGCATCCTCATAATTGTAATGGATACCATCATTTCCAAGCATTTGACCGAGCCCCAGTTTCAGAATCTGTTCATCCAGTTTTTTATCTTCCGGCATAACCAGCAGAGGCTTGATTTCTTCAGATTTCAACCGGTCAACCATCTCTGAGAGCGCATAAAGACCGGAGAGATCCATAAAAGGAACGTGCTGGCAGTTGATAATAACGACCTTTGTTCCCATCAGCTTACTGACGTGCTCCTGCATCTTCGCAGTGGTCCCAAAAAAGAACGCACCCTCTACGGTAATCGTCCTGATCTGATAATCGGTCTCCTGCTGCAGCTGGCTTTCAAGGTCGTTATTGTATTCGCCGCCTTCCGTCCCTTCAATATTGATACTGGACTGTTTCGCAATCCGCCAGGTGGTCATCAGCGATGCAAGCGTTATCCCCACGCCAACGGCCTCAATCAAGTCGACAAACACGGTAATGAGGAAGACCGCACCCATGACCAGCAGGTCGGTTTTCGGTACAGTGCGGATCATGCGCAGCAGGCGGTAGTCGAGAATATCGATACCAACCTTCATCAAGATCCCTGCCAATACCGGCTGAGGAATATGTGCAGCATATTGTCCAAGACCGAGCAGGATGGCAAGCAGCACCAGCCCATGGGTAACCCCTGACACACGGGTCGTACCACCGGCTTTAATATTGACCACCGTCCGCATTGTGGCACCAGCTCCAGGCAGACCGCCTATCAGCGCAGCAGCCATGTTACCAAGTCCCTGCCCAACCAGTTCCCGGTTGGGCCTGTGACGGGTCTTGGTCATGGAGTCTGCAACCACAGAGGTGAGCAGAGAGTCAATGGTCCCGAGCAGCGCCAGCGCCACTGCCATGCCGAGGATACGGGGCAGGTCAATCAGGGCAAAGTGCGGCAGATGAATATCCGGCAGTGCCTGAGGAATATCCCCGATGGTGTACACATCCATTTTCCACACCAGCGAGACAATAGTACCGACAATGAGGGCAATAAGCGGAGAGGGCAGCGAGCGGGAGATCCGAGCCGGAGTGAGAAAGACAATCAGCACGGTCAAAAGAGAGAGAAGGCAGGCGGAGAAGTTGGCATGCATCAGGGCATGGGGAAGGGCAGCAGCCGCAGCCACCGGAGATCCGAGACCAGCCAGGCCAAGCAGGGGGTTGAGTTCCAGCAGGATAATAATAACGCCGATACCACTCATGAAACCTGAGATCACCGGATACGGCATGAAACGAACGAGGGTTCCCAGCTTAAAATAACCAAAAACGATCTGTACAATCCCTGAGAAAAAGACAATGGTGAAAATGGAGTCCATATCGCCGGGAAAGGCGACAACCGCCGCCGCGAAAATAACCGTCATCGGTCCGGTCGGCCCTGAAACCTGAGTCGGAGTACCTCCGAAAAGAGCAGCAAAAAGTCCCAGTGCAATCGCACCATAAAGCCCCGCCACCGCACCCGCACCACTGGCAACACCAAAAGCAAGCGCGAGTGGAAGAGCGACAATACCTGCCGTTAGTCCTCCCATCAAATCACCGCGAAAAGCCGTGGCTGAATATCCATCTTTCATAATGTCACACACTCCTTATCTAAAAAAAAGAATAGAATTCCTGCGCAACAATGGAGTGCAACTCCCTGTTACGAAAGCAGGAAAGAGAAAGCTCTATGTAAACAGCTGTGAGAAGAGAAAAGAAAACCAGAAGAGACAGAAGCG
>JALNVI010000122.1 GCA_023231425.1 Desulforhopalus sp.
ACCCGTTGCCCCAATTACCCGGTGACAGGGAATTACCAGGGGGAGAGGGTTCTTCCCGTTGGCTGCTCCCACCGCCCGTGCGCTTTGCGGGTTCCCGATGGCGACGGCGATCTGTTTATAACTCCTCGTTTCTCCAAAAGGGATGGCTTTGAGAGCATGCCACACCCGCTGTTGAAAATCGGTGCCCCGGGGATGCAGGGGCAGGTCGAAGTGGTCTCTTTTTCCGCTAAAATACTCCTCAAGTTGTGCTGTCGCACGGCGCAGAATATCATTTTCATCATCACGAATCCACGCGGGATCAATGGTAAACTTTCGCGAACCTTGACCTGTGTTGAGGTGGAGGTGGATGAGTCCAATCTCGTCAGCTGCGAGGATGATTTCGCAAACTGGAGCCTGCCAGATTGTGTATGTAATATTCATGTTTTTCTCCTGTACTTTGACTTTTGCACGAGCCTGAAGTCTCGCCAGCGTAATCGTTTTTTGCAAGAGTTAACAGGGAGATCTTGTCGCAGGTTGAGCGCAACGGGCAGGGCCAGCGACAGGTTGAAGGAGACCCAGAAAGGTTCGAAGAGGCTGTTTTTCACAGAGAGCCAGGGAAAAGATGCCTTGTTGTTTCGGAGGGAAATCGCCTATGTTGATGCGGTTGAACAGGAGCAGTATGAAGAAGGGAGACAGGAGAAGGGAGACAGAAGAAGGGAGACAGGAGAAGGGAGACAGGAGAAAGGGAAAAGCAAGGAGCGGTAAGACAGTTTTTTTACCGCGAAGAACGCGAAGGAACGCGAAAGAAGGCAAAAGCATTTGAGAACAAAGATTTTTTGAATGAAACAGGGACGGAAGAAGGGAGAAAGGGAAAAGCAAAGAGCGGTAAGACAGTTTTTTTACCGCGAAGGAACGCGAAAGAAGGCAAAAGCATTTGAGAACGAAGATTTTTAAAATGAAACAGGGACGGAAGAAGGGAGAAGGGAGACAGGAGGCCGGGAAAAGCCAAAAAATCCTTTGTCTTGTCCCTTAACTTTTTGAGATGGTACCCTGAAGTCCAGTAAAGGCCTGATAAAAACAATATCCATTTGAGAGGAAGAAAGAGATGTGGTTGACAGCAATTATTTTGGGAATCATTGAAGGACTGACGGAATTCCTGCCGGTCTCCTCCACCGGGCATCTGATCATTGCCAATATGTATTACGGTTTTGTGGGCAGATTTGAGGCGATGTTTGATATCGTGATTCAGTTTGGTGCCATTCTCGCGGTGGTTGTCTTTTTCCGCAGGGAGATCTTTCCTTCCTTTCGCGGAGACAGGGAAGAGGGGCATAAAGATCTGTTGCAAAAGATTGTCCTGTGGAAGAAAATCATTTTTGGTTTTCTTCCGGCGGTGGTACTGGGGGTTTTCCTCAACGAATTTCTAGAGAAATATCTCTTTAATCCGAAGAGCGTCGCTCTTGCCCTGATAGTCGGAGCTGTGTTGATGGTGGCTGCGGAGAAAAGAGCGGGAAAACCTTCCGTGAAAGACTCTGATCATATCACCATGAAACAGGCTCTTATTGTCGGCTTCTTTCAGTGTCTCGCCATGTGGCCGGGGATGTCTCGCTCGGCGTCCACCATTGCCGGTGGCATGTTCTGTGGATTATCCCGCACCGTTTCTGCCGAATTTTCTTTCTTCCTTGGCATCCCGACCATCATGGGGGCTTCGGTGTACAAGCTGCTGAAAACGGGACTGGACTATAACGCCGCAGAGTGGGGCGCACTGGCAGTCGGCACGGTGGTCTCCTTTGTCGTTGCCCTTGTCGTGATCAAATACTTTATGGAATGGCTGAAAAAACACGGCCTTATCCCCTTTGCCGTTTACCGGGTTCTGCTTGGAGCTGTGATTTTGCTGTTCGTTCACTGACGGGGCAGGCAGCGAAAAATGTCGGGAAAAAAGGTGGAACCGTAAAGGCACCACCTTTTTTATTGTGTACAGGTTGTTCCTTTCAGTCTTTCTTCTGATACCATTTACACGTGGTATTGGCGAATTCAAAGGGAGTGGAAGGGAAGCAGGAAGAGGGAAAAAGAAAAAAAGCGGTAAGACAATTTTTTTACCGTGAAGAACGCGAAGGAAGCAAAAGCATTTGAGAAAAAAATATTAATTCGGCAGATAATCAGATCAATTCTGGTTAATGCTAACTTCCAGCTAAAAGGCCATTAAAGACTTCCTGGAACATGTATTTTTAAACTTCAATTCCCGCTGGATTAATATCATCCTGTTTGTTCATTGCTGAATGCTGGATGAGTACAATAAGTGCAACAGCGTGATATGAAAAAGAGCAGCTATTCCCGGGGTAAAACCTTGTAAGTATTTGTAATTGTTACTATTAGTCATTCAATTTTTACGAAAGGCAATCGTAACCTATTGATATTACAATAAAAGGCAAAAAAGAAAGAATCCTGTAAAATCAAGCAGTTAGAAATTGGCTTCGTAAACTTTTCTTTGTTTTTAGTAATGATTTCAGTATATTAAGTCATTTCGTTCTGGGAACTGCTGGAAAAAGAGTGAACTCTAAAGGATAACGATCTTGTCTTTACGCGATAAAATGCAGCAGGAAATGAAAGGAAAAGAGATCTTCAGGCAGGCGCAGAATTACGCCTTCTCCTATATGGATGGAGTAAACGAAAGGAGTGTCTTTCCCACTGAGGAGGCACTTGCCGGACTGAAGAATTTTGTTGAGGAATTCCCCGTATCCACTGGAGATGCCGCTGAAATCGTAGAACTGCTTCACAGATACGGTTCTCCGGCAACCGTGGCGCAGACGGGCGGGCGTTTTTTCGGCTTTGTGGATGGTGGTGTTATTCCCGCAGGGCTGGCGGCACGGCTGCTTGCGGATTGCTGGGATCAAAACTGCGCCCTGTATGAGATGTCGCCCCTTGCCTCAAAACTGGAGACAATCTGCGAGGGCTGGTTGAGAGATCTGCTTGGCCTTCCAGGAAGCACCGTTGCCGGCTTTGTCACCGGCTCTTCTATTGCCATCCTCTGCGGACTTGCCGCCGGGCGGTATCGAATTTTTGCCAATAACAACTGGGACATCAATAAAAAAGGTTTTTACGGCGCTCCGCAGATACGCATTGTGGCCGGAAGAGAGGCGCACTCTACGGTGAGCAAAGCAGTTGCTCTGCTGGGGTTTGGTCTTGATACGGTGGAGTGGGTTGATACGGATGCAGAAGGGCGGATGAAGGCTTCAGATGTTCCCGAACTTGATGATAAGACGATTCTCATCCTGCAGGCGGGCAACCTTTGCTCCGGCGCATTTGATCCTTTTGCAGAGATCTGCGAAAGAGCACAGAGAGCAGGTGCGTGGGTACATATTGATGGTGCCTTCGGCCTTTGGGCTGCGGCGTCCGGCAGGCTGAAACATCTCACCCGGGGCATCGAACGGGCCAGTTCCTTCTCCCTCGACGGGCATAAAACCCTCAACACCCCCTATGACAACGGCATTGTTTTATGTACGGATGAAGAGGCCCTGAAGGCGGCACTCCATGCCTCCGGTTCCTTTATGGGCGACGGTGAAAACAGAAGCGGGATGTTTTATACCCCGGAGATGTCGAAACGGGCGCGCTCTGTAGATCTCTGGGCGACTCTGAAGTATCTCGGAAGAGAAGGGGTGGATGAACTGGTTTACGGTCTCCATCTGCGGGCGGTACAATTTGCCGAAGAGCTCAGGGCTGAGGGGTTCGAGATTCTCAATGATGTCGTGTACAATCAGGTGGTTGTTGCCTGTGAGGAAGACCCGGTAACACTGAGGACAATAAAGAATATTCAGCGATCCGGGGAGTGCTGGGCTGGCGGAGCATTCTGGGCTGGAAGGGAAGTTATCCGTATCAGCGTTTGTTCCTGGATGACAAATGAAGACGATATCAGCCGGTCTGTCCGTGCCTTTGTCCAGGGGAGAGAAAAGGCTCGGAGGTAATCTTTTAAAAAGCCGTTAATGGCGATGTCCGCAGCCGCAGTCACAGCCGTTCTCAGATGCCTGATTACTGGCACTATGGCCGGAGATATCAGGGAAGCCACTGATGACTGTGGCCGGACCAGTTTGTTTTTTATGGGGAAATTTTGCCTTAATTCCATACCACAGCGGTTTCACCGAGATGACCAGCAGAATGGTGACACTCAGCAGTTCCAGCCACTGCGGAAGCAGTTCTGTCGTTGCCCCGACAACCGCTTGTGGAGAGATTCCCAGACTGGCATAGAGGGAATCTACAGCCAGACCAAAAAGAACGGCACATACGGAGAGTACCGTCAGGTAGAGTGCAGTGCTTTTCTTCCCGAGAACTTTCAGCAGTACGGAGAGAGAGGTCAGGTTTGTGGCCGGACCGACAAGCAGAAAAACCAGCGCAGCTCCGGGACTTACTCCTTTTAAAATCAATGCCGCCGCCACCGGAGTGGAAGCTGTGGCGCAGATATAGAGGGGAATTCCC
>JALNVI010000123.1 GCA_023231425.1 Desulforhopalus sp.
ACCGATAATCCGCGAAACAATACTCGCCACATTGTCATCACGGGGCATAACGGCGGGATTGCATAATCAATACCCGTAAAATAAATTTCCACCATCGTAGAGACGCCCAATTTGGGCGTCTGTCCTACTGGCTTTGAATCTGCTAATACAAAATGTAAATGGTATAAATTGATGCACCAGAACAGACAGAACAAACCACGTTTTATTCTTGCACTGCCCGCTGCGAATGTTACTCTTTCCAGATGCCCGAACGACCACGAAGCGTCATCCCCGAGCCCCCGGAAAGGGAGGTAGAAACTTCAGCGTGAAACCATGGTTTATCCCTTTTTTACTCATTATATCCTGCCAATAAAGAAGAGTTATGACGTCCTCCAAACACGCTCCTGAAGCACCCGAATCAGTCGCCGAACAGGCCCCTGAAACAGCCCCTGAGGCAGCCTCTCCCCGTCGAATTCTAACCGTTTCCGGAGGCCATTTCGTCCATGACACCTACTCGAGCTTTCTTCCCACTTTTTTGCCGCTGATTATTGAACGGTCTTCCATTTCCATGACTCTGGCAGGACTGCTGACCGTTTTTTTCCGTGCAAGCTCACTGGCCAACCCTTTTCTGGGTATTCTCGCCGACCGGAAGGATTTCCGCTACCTGTTCGCAGCCTGCCCGGGGATTACGGCCATCTTCTTCAGTATGCTGGGGCTGTCCAGCAGTTACCCCCTCCTCTGTCTGATGCTCCTTGCAGCCGGATTCAGTGCCTCCATGTTCCATGTTGTCGGCCCCGTGTTCATCACCCGTTTTTCAGGAGCACGGCTCGGACGCGGAATGAGCTGGTGGATGGTTGCAGGAGAGCTTGGCCGGAGTTTGGGCCCTGTACTGGCAGCAACTACAATTAAATTTCTTGGCTTTGAAAATACCTGGGTCCTTATGGTTTTCGGTATCAGCGCCTCTGTGGTTTTGTTCTTCCAGATACGTGATGTACCCAAAATCACCCGGCACAAAAGTCAGATGCCAACAATGACTGAAGCATGGAAAGAGCTTATGCCTGTCATGCTGCCCATGACGGGACTGCTGATCTCAAGAGCCTGCCTGATAGGAGTCCTGAGCGGGTATCTCCCCGCCTACCTGGTTATAGACAAAGGAGAAAGTGTCTGGCTCGGCGGCATGGCTCTTGCTTTCTTTGAACTTCTGGGAACTGCAGGGACATTTGCCGGCGGCTCACTCAGCGACTTTATCGGCAGAAAAAAAGTGTTATATGCAGGAATGCTGACAGGGCCCGTTGCAATGCTCGGCCTTGTGTATGCCTCCGGCTGGCAGATGATTCCCTGTCTTGCAGTCATTGCGCTTTTTGGTTTTGCGGGCTCCCCTGTACTGCTCGCCATAGTGCAGGAGCATGCAGGGAAAAACCGTGGGGCAGCCAATGGCCTGTATATGTGCTTCAACTTCATAAGTAATGCACTGATTCTTCTTTTCATCGGGGCACTTCAAGACCAGTACGGATTTGACATCACGTTAACGGCGACAGCTGGACTCGCCCTTATTGGTCTCCCCTCTATTATGGCTCTGCCCAAAAAACAGGTTGTTTAACCTGGGCTTCAGCAGACTTCGGAAGAAAACAGGAAGAACATGTATCGTAAAACCGAGGTTTCCCTTTTTTTACATGCCAGTATGTATCAAGGGAGATTTAATTCAGGACAGGAATTCTTATATTTTCTTCTATTATCCATTATGTTTGCATTGTCATGATGGATAATAGCTTTGTCAAGACAGGCAATTATATGCCTGTCCCATATTCACTTTAAAAAAGGAACTTATTATGAAAAAAATCATTGCACTTGTTTTTGCTCTCGCAATTACTGGAGCTTCATTAACCGCCTTTGCTGCAAACGACGACGGCCCCAGTGGTCAACAGCCCCCCACTTTTGCTCAGCTGGACACAAACTCTGACGGACAGCTCAGTAAAGATGAAGTCAAAGGTCCCCTCGCCGAAGATTTCGATGAATTTGACGCCAATGATGATGGTGTTTTGTCTGAGGACGAACTGCCGGCACCGAGACAACAAGAAGGTCCCATGTAACAGTCTTTCCTGTTCGGCAGACACCCCTGCCTGCCGAACAACTCTTTATATCAATTACATTTTTTACTGATAGACGAAACCACGAATGAACACGAATTTTCACTAATACCAATTATATTTTTTTACTGATCAGAGAATACGACTGCGTGGACATCTTTTTCCCGTCTCCCTTTTTCTTTCTCCCTGCCTTTGAATCCACCAATGTATCGGAGGAGCTTAAATTCAGCACAGGAATCCTTATATTCTCCCCAATTATCCATCCTTCTTGCCTTGTCATTGTGGATAATCACGTCGTCAGGACAGGAGATTATGTGCCTGCCCCATATTCACTTTGAAAAAGGAAATTGTTATGAAAAGAATCACTGTGCTTGCTTTCGCGCTCGCATTTGCAGGAGCGTCATTAACCTCCTGTGCTTCAAACAACAATAACGGTGGTTCTCAAGGTGGGCATCAGCAACCCCCCTCTTTTGATCAGATGGACACAAACTCCGACGGTCATCTCAGTAAAGATGAAGTCAAAGGCCCCCTCGCCAAAGATTTCGATAAATTGGACGCTAATGGTGATGGCGTGTTGACTGAGGACGAACTGCCCACCCAGAAACAAGGGCAAGGACAGCAAGGACAAGGCCGCATGTAACAGTCTTTTCTAAAAAACTGTTTTTCGACGATTACGAAGGGATAAACAGGATGTAAAATTTGCACCAATGGTGATAACGGCGGCATTTCACCATTGGTGAAAAATCTGTACGGCGGTGGTTTCCCACAACCTTGTTCTGTAGACAAGGCATGCCTTGTCTCTACACGGTGACGGTGACATTGCATCCGGATCGGCACAATCAATATCCGTAAAATAAAACTCCAACATCGTAGAGATACCCAAATTAGTTGTTTCTACGGAGCCTTTTGCTTTTTTCTGCCTCCTTTTTCCTGTCTCCTTTTTCCTGCCTCCTGCCTCCTGTCTCCTGCCTCCCTTCTCCCTTTTTCTTTCTCCCTGTGCCTCGAATATGAACGAAATACAAGGTTCTTCAAGGTACCCGGAATTATTTAAACTGGTATTATACTCTGAATGGACGGGGCCCTGTTCTCCCTGGGGTACCTTGAATTCGGCTGAATTCGCCGAAATGTACCGAGACACCAGACAGGAAAGAGATGATACTTCAAAGCCTCATTGCAACATACGGCTATGCAGCCGTTGGAATCGGTACTTTTGTTGAAGGCGAGACGATTCTCGTGCTGGCCGGTTTTGCAGCGCATCAGGGCTATCTCGACGTGCACTGGGTTATATTCTGGGCGATTGTCGGAAGTTTTGGCGGGGACCAGCTCTTTTTTTACCTTGGTCGAGTAAAGGGGGAAACATGGCTCAAGAAGCGCCCGAAGTGGCAGCCCAAAGCAAAAAAGATATTTTCCCTTCTGCAGAAACATCAAAACCTGCTCATCCTCGGATTCCGATTCGTTTACGGATTTCGCACCATTACACCGATCATCCTCGGCACAGCTCGAATCGCTCCGCTTCGATTTTGTCTGCTCAATCTGGTGAGTGCATCTCTCTGGGCGATTGCGGTGGCAACTCTGGGGTATCTGTTCGGCAATATCGCAGAAGCACTCCTCGGCAATCTGAAACGCTATGAGTTGCTTCTGTTCGTTATAGTGACCGTTGCGGGGGGGGTATTCTGGTTAAGACATGCAGTTAAAGCACGCCGCTCAATCAAGAAACAATAAACAGGAAAAGGGAGAAAGGAGACGGGAGACAGGAGGCAGGAAAAAGCAAAAGGTCTTTGTAGAGACGACCAGTTTGGGCGTCTCCAGCACAACGGGCATTTCAACAATGAGATCAATTTTACATCCTGTTTATCCCTTCGTAATCACCAAAAAGATGTCCACGCAGTCGCGTTCTCTGGTCAGTAAAAAATGTAAATGGTATTATTCGTATTTGCAACAAAGCTCCCGTTTCCTTTCTTCTGCCCTCCATCCTTCTCGCTCTAATTCAAAAAAGTCTTTGTTCTCAAATGCTTTTTGCCTTCCTTCGCGTTCTTCGCGG
>JALNVI010000124.1 GCA_023231425.1 Desulforhopalus sp.
ATATTTTTGAATTAAAGCGGGAAGGACGGGAGAAAGGCAAAAGCAAAAGGAACCACGAATGGACACGAATAAACACGAATAACTACTCATTCGTAATCGCCAAAAAAGGCAAAAAAGGAAACGGGAGGCAGGAGACGGGAGACGGGAGAAAGAGAAAAGCAAAAGACGGAACAGCGAAAAGATTTTAAAACTAAACAGGGCTTTGCTGTTGTTATATATTTACTCTTCGTGGTAAAATTCGTTGTCTTTTTAGAGCTTCTTTAAGAAGTTACGCTTTTGTAAAAAAATGCCTTTATTCGCATAATTAGAGCCTTTATTCGTTGGCAAAAAAATCTTTTCGCTTTTCGCTTTTCTTCGCGTTCCTTAGCGTTCTTCGCGGTAAAAATCGTCTCACCGTTGTTTGCTTTTTCCCGTCTCCTGTCTCCCTTTTTATCGTTCCTTTCTCACCCCTGCAAAAGCACCACATAACCAAGGGCAAAGAGCGTAATTCCAAGAAAAAAAAGAAGGCTCACACTCAGCAGTAACACGCCGAGGTGGGCCTTCAGCCATTCTGTAATCACACCTTTTTTTTTCATCTTCCTGCTTCGTGTTTTTCCCTTTGCGCTGCCCGTCCGGGGAGTTTCTTTCGCGACTGCCACCCTACTTCTCCCGATGAAGTACAAACTGCCCCAGCGCCGCAAGCCGATCCCGCGCGTCTAACGCCGCAGGTGCAGAGAAGAGATCCAGCGCGGAAATTCCACGGGCCATGGTTTTCTCCGCCTCTTCACGGGCTGCAGTAAAACCACCACACGTTTCAATCAAGCCCTTTACTTCAGAGAAATTTTCCGCCTGCTGCCGCAACTCCACACTGCTGATAATCTCCAGCAGACGCTCCCGTGCAGCACCTTCTCCCTGCTGCACGGCGAGAAGCAGGGGCAGGGTCATCTTCCCTTCCTGCAGATCATTGCCCACGGCCTTGCCGGTTTTGGTGGTATCTCCAAGGTAATCAAGCTGATCATCAACAATCTGAAAAGCACGCCCCAGATTCTCTCCATAGCAGCGCAGAGCGGCAACCTCTTCTTCACTGCCACCGGCAAACAGGCCTCCCACTTCACAGGCTCCGGCAATGAGAAGGCTGGTCTTGCGCATCACGGCCTCATCGTAATCACCTGTCTTGAGACTGACGGTATCGGCATTGCGCTGCTGGTAGAACTCACCGTCCACCATCCCCTTCGTTGCCAGATTAAAGGACTTCAGCCCCCTCTGCCCGGTGTACTCCCCAACAATCTCCATGGAATGGGTCAGGAGAAAATCTCCGGCGAGAATTGCCGCCACCATGCCAAATTTTGAGTGGACAGCAGGCCGGCCGCGACGAAGTTCAGACTGGTCAATAATATCATCGTGAAAGAGAGTTGCTGCATGCAGATATTCAAAAGCAATGGCCAGCTCATCGCACTCCGCTCCTCTGCGGCCGCAGAGAGCCGCTGCGGTGAGCAGCAGAAATGGCCGAACACGCTTGCCACCTCCCAGCAGTCCGTAGTGCAACACCTCTATAAGCAGCGGCTCATGGCGTTTACTCAGTCGGGAAAGGTCTTCCTCAATCACCGCGTTGATACGTGCGGCCTCCGTTATCAATAGCGTGCGCAGGTCCATATTATAACCATTCCTATTAAGTTATAACCTCACTAAATGCCATTTTCACTTTCTATTGGCGAATGTAAAGGCAGGGAGACGGGAGAAAGGGAAAAGACGGAACAGCGAAAAGATTTTAAAACTAAACAGGGCTTCGCTGTTGTTGTTATCTCTTCGCGTTCTTCGTGTCCTTCGCGGTAAAAATTGCTTTTCCGCTGTTTGCTTTTCCCTTTCTTCTGCCTCCCGTCTCCATTTTTGCCTTTTTTCGCCTGTTTAGAGCATTTTTTCGTTGGTAAAAAAATCTTTTGTTGTTCCGTTTTTCTTCGCGTTCTTCGCGGTAAAAAAATTGTCTTATCGCTGTTTACTTTTTCCTGTCTCCTGTTTCCTGTCTCCTGTCTCCTTGCTTTTGAATCTGCCAATACAAAATGAAAATGGTATTATTTGTTGTCTACCGCAAAGAAAGCGTCCACATCATCAAGCGAGCTGCAGCGGGGGGACGGTGGCAGACTCCGTAGAAATGTTTTGCCGTACCCTTTCGTCAACAGTCGCACATCCAGAATTGCCACCACACCACGATCCTCCGCAGTGCGCATCAACCGACCAACACCCTGTCGCAGAGTAAGCACCGCGCGCGGCACCAGAAAGCCGAAAAAGGCATTTCCTCCCTCTTCCTCCACTCGATGGCTGCGAGCCTCGATAACCGGGTCGTTGGGCACCTCAAAGGGGAGTTTGTCGATGACCACACAGCTCAGGGCCTCTCCGGCCACATCCACCCCCTCCCAGAAACTGGCCACCGCCACCAGCACAGAGTGGGTCTCCTCGCGAAAGCGGGTAAGCAATGCAGCCTTCGACTCCATTCCCTGCACCAGTACGGGATAATCAAGCTGCTCCTCCAGCACATCCGCCAGCTCTTCCATCCCGCGATAACTGGTACAGAGCACCAGCGCCCGCCCCCGGCTGGCGTAGAGCAGCTCCACCACCCGGGCACTCACGGCACGGCGAAAATCCTTTGCCCCGGGATCAGGAAAGGTCCGCTCCGGCAGATAGAGCAGGGTACGTTTCTCATAGTCAAAGGGAGAGGTAAATTTGAGATACTGCACCTCATCGCCAAGACCGAGCCGTTTCTGCAGATAGGAGAAAGATCCCCCTGTAGAGAGCGTTGCAGAGGTCATAACACAGGCAGAGACCCCGGTATACAGGTGCTTTACCAGTTCCGGCGCAACATCCACGGGGGTGGCCGAAAGCAGCAGCGAGCGCTCCCGCCGGTCATACCAGCGGACAAACGCACCTTCCAGCTCACCCTCTGCCTCCGCGGCCACGCCAAGCAGAGAATCCCGCAGCCCCTCCGCCCGTTTGGCATAACCGTTCCACATCTCACCCAGCGGTGCCCAGCCGGAGAGACGGTCGGCAAGGCGACCAAGACCGAACGCGAGCAGTTCCACCTCTTTGCGCCACTCCTCTTCACCAAAATCCTTCACAAACTGAACAAGGGGGAAGTGTCCTGGTTTCACCGGAAAAATTGCGGCAAAATTGTCGGTACGTTTTCGCAGCGCAGTTATGTCACTGCTGAGCAGTTCAAGATGATCCGGAGGCAGTTCAAGGGCGCCCTGCTGTTCCAGATCTCCCAGCAGATCAACCACCTGATACTGACTCCAGCTCTGACCAAAAAAGAGGCTGGCCACGTTCTCAATATGGTGCGCCTCGTCAAAAACTACCGCCTCATAGCGGGGCAACAGCTCTCCATGACCACCCTGCCGCAAGGCAAGGTCAGAGAAGAACAGATGGTGATTCACTACAAGGATCTGTGCTCTGCCCGCCTGTTTTCGCAACCGGGTAATAAAGCATTCGTTATACTCCGGACAGTCTCCCCCCAGGCACTGGGAAGAATTTGCCGAGAGCTTCGCCCACAGCGGGGTGCGATCCCCCAGCCAGGTCAGTTCGGCCCGGTCGCCCAGCTCAGTGGTTTTGACCCAGTCATCAATTTTTGCCAGATGCGGATCCTCGACCAGTCGTCTCTGCGGATTAGAGCAATATTGAAACCAGCGGTAGAGACAGAGATAGTTCTCCCGCCCCTTCAGAATCAGAGCCTCAAGCGGCCGTCCGAGAATCGTCTCCACCAGCGGGATATCTTTATCACGAATCTGGTCCTGCAGATTGAGCGTAGCGGTGGAGATAACCACCCGTTTTCCCGAGAGCACCGCCGGAATGAGGTATGCGAGGGTCTTGCCGATTCCCGTCTCTGCCTCCACCACCAGCACCCGTGCTTTCACCGGCTCTTTTTCGAGAAATTCCGCAAACTCTTCCTCCGGCGGGCTGGCCAGCACGGCGGCTACAGCCGCAGCCATCTCCTCCTGCCCCTGTCGTCGTTCAAAGCGTGGAAAGCGGGCAGCGAGAAGGCCGTTTTCTCCAAAAATTTCATCTATTTCCATCGTATTCAGGTCATTTCTCAAAAAGTTATGGAAAAAGACAAAGAGAAAAAGGGAGA
>JALNVI010000125.1 GCA_023231425.1 Desulforhopalus sp.
GCACCGATGAGAATGGCAAAGACCATGCCGGTGATCTTCACGGTGGTAAGTGCAGCCTCTTCCACAATCTTCCAGTTCAGGCGGCGATAAAAGCCGGTGAGGACTGTTGCCCCGATGCAGCCCACCGAGGCCGATTCCGTGGGGGTTGCTACGCCCATAAAGATGGAGCCGAGGACCAGCAGGACAAGGGTCAGCGGCGGGATGATGGCGCGCAGAGCCTCAAGCAGGTTGGCTGCTTTCGTTCCCTCGTGCACGGGTATGGCTGGAGCGACGTCTTTGTTTACGAAGGAGATGAAGAGGATATAGAGGATATAGAGCACGATAAGCGTGATGCCCGGTCCGACGGCGGCCTGAAAGAGATCTCCGACCGGCTGCTGGAAGACATCTCCAAGCACGATGAGCACGATGGATGGGGGGATGATCTGTCCCAGTGTTCCTGAGGCGCAGATAACGCCGGTGGCGAGCTGCTTTGAATAGCCGTATTTAAGCATGACCGGCAGGGAGATAACTCCCATGGCAACAACAGAGGCGCCGACCACGCCGGTGGAGGCGGCGAGCAGGGCGCCAACCAGAACGGTGCTTACAGCAATTCCGCCGCGCACCTTGCCGAACAGGGTACCCATTGCCTCAAGCAGGCGCTCGGCGAGTCCTGATTTCTGCAGGATAATCCCCATGAAGATGAAGAGCGGCACGGCCATCAGAATGGTGTTGCGCATGATGTAGAAGATGCGGAAGGGCATCATCGAAAACATCTGAAAAAATTCGGAGCTGATCCCCACAAGTGACATATCGGGCCACATCTGGATGATAACGGCGGCGATTCCGAAGAAGATGGAGACGGCGCCGAAGGTAAAGGCTACAGGATAGCCGATGGCCAGCATCAGCAGGGCTGCGGCGAACATGATAAGCCCAATCATTGTTTCACCTCTTTGGCCACTTGTTCCGCACGGTAGATATTAATATTCTGGATGAGATACCCCATAGAGAAAAACAACAGCATTCCGAAGGCCACGGGTATCATCCCCTTCACCAGCCAGCGACAGGGCAGTCCGCCCGGGTCGTCAGAGATCTCACTGATCACCCATGCATCAGAGACAAAATCAAAGGAGCCGAAGAAGATAAGCAGAGCGAGTGGGATAAGAAAGAAAATTGTGCCGAGGATATTCACCATCGCGCTGGTTTTCAGGGAATATTTCTGATAGATGAAGTCGACCCGCACATGGCCCTCAGTCATGAGAGAATAGGATATGGCAAAAAGGATGAGGACGGAGAAGAGATGCCATTCCATCTCCTGCATGCCGACTTTCGAATTGTGAAAAAAATAGCGCATGACGACGTCTGCAAAGACATTAAGGGTCATCAACAGCAGAATGAAGATAAGTATCTTCCCGAGGAGACGATTGAGTCGGCGGAAGATCAGCTCGGCTTGAATTAACATGTTGCTTCTCTCTTAAGGTGTAGAAAAACCCCTCGGGAGGAGGGGCTGAAGGCCCGTTTTTCTTATTCGCCAACCAGCTCGGCTGTGTTGAGAACCTCTCCCGTGGAGACATTGCTCCACGCCCGCATCTTTTTCATGAATGCCTTCTGACTTTCATATATATTTTTAAACTCTGGATCTTTTGCCGCATATCCATCCAGAACCTCGTCGGTGGCTTTTTTCATCGCCTGCAGAACCGGCTCCGGAAAGGTTTTCAGGTGAACACCGGGATATTCTGTCTTTATCTTATCCCAGGCAAGGGCGTTTTCAGTGAAGTTTTCTGTAAGGGAGTCGGCGGCGACTGCGCGGATTGCCGTCTTCAGGATGGCCTGGTATTCGGGAGAAAGGGAGTTCATCGCTTTGCGGTTGACGAGAAACTCAAGGTCGGGACCGGGTTCATGCCAGCCGGTATAGTAATACGGAGCAATCTTTTGAAACCCCATCTTCAGATCCATCGCCGGGCCAACCCACTCCAGGGCATCAATGGTGCCGCGGTCCAGTGATGTATAGAGCTCACCAGGGGCGATATTGGTGACATTGACACCGAGCCGTGCGAACACCTCACCGGCGAGGCCGGGAATCCGCATCTTTAACCCTTTGAGGTCGTCCAGAGTTTTAATCTCTTTCTTGAACCAGCCTCCCATCTGTACCCCCGAGTTTCCTCCGGGGAAGTGATAGACACCGAATTTTTTGAACACCTCTTCCGCCAGTTCATTCCCTCCGCCGTACCAGTTCCAGGCGGCGAGCTCCTCTGCGAGCATGCCGAAGGGAAAGGTGGCAAAGAAGATGGTCGAGATATCTTTCCCCTTCCAGTAGTAGGAGGCGGTGTGTGCCATTTCGTACTGCCCGCCCTTAACCATGTCAAGGACGCCGAGGGGGGCCTTGTGTTTCTCCGCACCGACTACGCGAATGATGAAGTTGCCGCCGGTCATCTCTTCAACCATCTTTGCCAGTTTCGGCCCGCTGCTGGCGAGGGGCTTGAGGGTTGTGGACCAGGTAGTGGCCAGTTTCCAGTGGACTTTTTTGGCGGCCTGTGCCTGCATTGGCAGGATCAGCAGGAGGGCTGCAAAGAGAAGAATTATTTGTTTTCTCATGGGAGTGTGTGTGAGGGAGAAGAAAGGAAAAGAGGCGCACGGCAGTGTTGTCTGCCATGCGCCGTCTCTGCGGTCGGGGAAAATCTCACTCCCGTACCGCGTTGGATGTCTCAAGGTAGTAGAGGGTTGAGTTGTTTGTCCATTCTCTGGCCTGTTTCATATAGGCATTTTGAGAGTCCATGATCTCTTTAAAGAGTGGATCCTTTGCCGCGTAACTGTTCATTACCTCATCGGTGGCTTTTTTCATCGCCTTGAGAACCGGTTTGGGGAAGGTCATGATCTTAATCTCGGGGTGCTCTTTCTTCATCTGCTGCCATCCCTTGACGTTGGCGTCAAAATTCTCCGCATAATCCTCAAAGTTCACCTGTTGCATGGCCGATTTGAGAATGGCCTGATAATTCTTTGGCAGGCGGTCAAAGGCGTGCTTGTTGACGAGAAATTGCAGGTCAGAAGCCGGTTCATGCCAGCCGGCGTAATACCAGGGGGCAACCTTGTGGAAGCCCATCTTCAGGTCCATGGCCGGTCCCACCCATTCAAGGGCGTCGATGGTGCCGCGGTCAAGAGAGGTGTAGAGCTCTCCGGCAGGGATGTTGGTGACGTTGACACCGAGTTTGGCAAACACCTCCCCGGCGAGACCGGGAATACGCATTTTTAAACCTTTCAGGTCGTCCAGCGTCTTGATCTCTTTTTTGAACCAGCCGCCCATTTGAATGGAGGTGTTGCCGCCAGGCCAGGAGTAGACGCCGAACCTGCTGTAGAGTTTCTGCTGCAGGTCGATGCCACCGTTGAACCACGTCCAGGCGAACTGCTCTTCCGCAGTCATGCCGAAGGGTGTGGTCGTGAAGAGCGGGGCGCCCGGGTCTTTACCCTTCCAGTAGTAGGAGGCGGTGTGGCCCATCTGATACTGACCACCTTTGACCATATCAAGAATGCCGAGCGGAGCTCTGTGTTTTTCTGATCCTTCCACCTGAATCTCAAAATTGCCGTCGGTCATGTCGCTGACCAGTCTGCTCAGTTCCGTGGCTGCATGGGCGATGGGGGTGAGGGTGGAGGTCCAGGTCGTGGCCAGTTTCCAGTGGACCTTTTTCTGCTTCGCGTCGGCGTTGACGGCCGGAGTGAGGGCAAACAACGCTGCGGTGAACAGCAGCGCAGGGGCTTTGAATTTCATGACAGTCTCCTGAAGGAATGAAGGGCGCCCGGCAGCAGTTCTCTTCTCCGTCGGGTGGTGGAGAAGGCAGGTGAGCAGTTGTGGTCAGGGGCCCTGTAAAATGAGCGAATACGCAGAGATAAACACACTAATATACCATTTCCTGTATAAAAAAAAAGGAGCGACAGAAAACAGCTTTTACCGTGCTTCCCCTCGGGTTGATTCGCCGCCTTTTTGTAAGGATGTGTGTCGGGCTCCCGCTTGACGCTCTCGAGCCTGAGGAGTAAACTCTTCCCTTTTAATTCCTTGTCATTTCACTGGTGACGGCATGAATCCCAGCGCATATTTTACAACCGGCATTGCCCTGAAAGCC
>JALNVI010000126.1 GCA_023231425.1 Desulforhopalus sp.
ACGCTCGATTGATCCCCGCAGTGGAAAAGAACGAAGACACCATGTCCTGGAATCGGGTCTGCAAAAAGCTGTAAAAGCAGCAGTAAAAAAAGCTGCCATCGACAAGAGGGGAACCGTACATACCCTTCGCCATTCTTTTGCAACCCATATGCTCGAAAAGGGGACTAATATTCGTATGCTCCAGGAACTTCTCGGTCATGCAGATGTAAAGACAACAGAAATTTATACCCATGTAATGCGAAAAGATCTTGAGGGATCAAAAAGTCCTTTAGATCGTATCTATGATAAATGATGTGAGATCAAAAAAGAGGAAAGACGGGAGAAAGGAGGCAGGGAAAAGCAAAAGGCTGAAAGACAAGAGACCGGGGAGCTTCGCGTAGTTAGTTGGCAAAAAAATCTTTTCTCTTTCCCGTCTTTGTTCTGCTTTTTTCTGTCTCCTTTCTCCCTTTTTGTCTTTTTCCATAACTGGTTGAGGAATTACAAAAATTTGTAAAATTGTTATGGGAAAGGGTATGTTGGATGATGCATCTCAAGTATGCCCGTGCGTATACAGAAAAAGGCTCTGCGGAGCCTTTTTCTGCTTCTATAAAACATCCTGCTTTCCCCCAAAACGGTTCATGAAAAAAATTATCCCCATTTTCCTCCTTCTGGCAATTATCGTAACTCTCTATTTCATTTGCAAAAGCGACGAGCCGAACCTCGAGGTACAGACCATAATTTATGGGAATGTTGATATCCGTGAAGTTAACCTTGCCTTTCGCCAGGCCGGTCGCCTCGAAAAAGTCTACAGGGAAGAGGGTGACGACGTGAAGGCCGGCGAGCTGCTGGCCGAACTCGATGATATCACGTTCCGCAATGCCCTCAGTACCGCCAGTGCCGAGGTTGACCTTGCCAAAGCAAAACTGGAGGAGCTGCTGGCTGGTTACCGCGACCAGGAGATCGACTCCGCGCGAGCCGAGGTAAAACGGGCCGAAGCTGCGGTTGCCAATGCAGACAGCTCTTTTAAGCGGCAGAAGAAATTAATATCCTCCGGTGCGACGAGTGCTATCAATTTCGACAGTGCGACAGCCTCAAAAGATGAGGCCCGCGCCTCCCTTGCTGTCGCCCGGGCGCAATTTTCCATGCTGGAAGAGGGGATTCGCAGTCAAACCATCGACACGGCCCGTGCCCAGGTGAAAGTGGCGGAGACGCAGCGGGATTCTGCTGAGACCGCGTTCAAAGATGTCAAACTGTATGCCAGCACCGACGGGGTGGTTGATGCGCGTATTTTTGAGCCCGGCGCCATGGTCAACAGCAGTACGCCGGTGTTGAGTATCGCCCTGCGCAATCCTCTTTATCTGCGTGCCTATGTCAGCGAGCCCACCCTCGGCAGTATTAAGCAGGGGCAGAAGGTTACGTTTACGACGGATGCCTCCCCTAAAATTTACCATGGCCATATTGGCTTTATCTCCGGCGTTGCCGAATTTACCCCCAAAGCCGTTGAGACGACCCAGCTGCGCAGTGACCTGGTCTACAGGGTGCGGATTGTTGTCAATGATGCCGACAAAGAACTCAACCAGGGGCAGCCGGTGACCATTGCATTGCAACCGGCGGAGAGTCCGGATGACAAGTGAAACGGTTGTTGAACTGAGCGAAGTAACCAAAAGTTTCGGCTCGGTTCAGGCCGTTGCCGGTGTCTCTGCGAGTATCCCCGCTGGCAGGCTCATTGGTCTTGTTGGCCCGGATGGTGCGGGAAAAACAACCCTGATGCGGATAATGGCCGGGCTCATGCTCCCCACCTCCGGTCGTGCTGTGGTGGTGGGGCACGATACCGCAGGTGATAACGAAAGTCTGGCCGATGACATTGGCTATATGCCGCAGCAGTTTGGCCTCTATGAGGATCTCACCGTACAGGAGAATCTTCAGCTCTATGCCGATTTGAGAGGTGTTGCGAGGAAGAAGCAGACGGAGACCTTCGCGGCGCTCCTGCGGCTTACCCGGCTGGCAAAATTCACCGGCCGTCTCGCCGGTCGCCTTTCCGGGGGGATGAAGCAGAAGCTCGGGCTGGCCTGTGCGCTTATGGCACGGCCAAAACTTTTGCTGCTGGATGAACCCAGTGTCGGAGTTGACCCCGTGAGTCGTCAGGACCTGTGGGCGATGGTGGCAGACCTGCTTAAAGGCGGCATGGCGGTGGTCTGGGCGACCAGTTATCTTGACGAGGCGGAACGCTGCAGCAGTGTTTTTCTTCTCAGTGAAGGGAAAGTCCTCTACTCCGGGGCACCAAAAAAACTCACAGACCGCCTGGAAGGACGAAGCTTTCTGTTGCGCGGCATAGTGACACAACGACGGAAACTGCTTGCTGATTTAATGGAACAGCCCTTTATCTCGGATGCAGTGGTGCACGGGGAGTCTATTCGAGTAGTCCTTCATGAAGGGCGCTCCCCTGAGGAGCTTGCGAAACTTGCCACCAGTCTCGGTGGTAAAATTGAAGCGGTTCCCCCTCGTTTTGAGGATGCTTTCATTGATCTTCTCGGCGGTTCTTCTTCCAGACGCTCACGAATCGCCGAGAAAATGCCGGAGGTGACGGGCAGCGGGACAAATATGATTGCCTGTGATCATCTCACCAAGAAATTTGGAGATTTTATCGCCACCGACAATGTCTCTTTTACCGTTGCACGGGGAGAGATCTTCGGCTTGCTCGGGCCAAACGGTGCAGGAAAATCGACAACATTCAAGATGCTCTGCGGGTTGCTCTCCATTACCGAAGGTTCGGCGACGGTGGTGGGGCATGAACTGCTGAATGCCAGCAAAAAAGCCAAGTTGTCCCTTGGTTATATGGCACAGAAATTCTCCCTCTACGGCCTGCTCTCAGTGAAACAGAATTTAGAGTTTTTTGCCGGAGTGTATGGGCTCTCGGGCAAGGTAAAAAAGGAACGCATTGCAGAGATGATCGATGCCTTCTCCCTCGGGCCTTTTTTGAACAGCGATCCGGCAAAACTCTCTCTGGGGTATCGGCAGCGTCTGGCGCTGGCCTGTGCCATTATGCACCGTCCGCCGGTTCTTTTTCTTGATGAACCGACCTCCGGGGTCGATCCCATTACCCGCCGCGAGTTCTGGTCCCATATTAACGGCTTTGTTTCCAAAGGGATGACTGTGATGGTAACCACCCATTTTATGGAGGAGGCCGAATACTGTGACCGCATCGGCCTCATGTATGCCGCAAAAATTATCGCCCTCGACACCCCGGACGCTTTGAAAAAAGGAGCACAGCAGGGTCCAGAAGAACCCACCATGGAGGAGGCGTTTATCCACCTGATTAAACAGCAGGAGGAACAACAGATATGAATATCATTCGCCTTACCGCTCTCATGCGCAAAGAGTCTCTGCAGATTGTGCGTGATCCCGCTGCAATCGCTATCGCTTTCGTTCTGCCGGTGCTTCTTTTGATTCTTTTCAGTACGGCCATCTCTCTTGATATCAAGCAGATACCCATTGCCCTCGTGCAGAAGTCCACCAGCACCCGCGCTGCTTCTCTCGCCGCCGCTTTTACCGGAACAAAATATTTCAAGGTAATTGTCGTGCGCAATAAGAAGGTGGTGGTCGATCCGCTCATCGCCAACGAAATTAACGGTTTTGTGGAGATACCCGGAGATTTTGATCAGAAACTGGCCTCGGGGGATATTGACGGGTTGATACATATTGTGACCGATGCGTCCCAGCCAAATACAGCCGCTTTTGTGAGCAACTATGCCCGCATGGTGGTGTCGACGTGGGTTGCCTCCCACGTTTCAGGTCTTGCCGCTTCGCCTGTTTCTATTACCAGTCGCATGTGGTTCAACCCCGATGTGAAGAGTAAAAATTTCCTGGTCCCCGGTGCCATTGGCATCGTCATGACCATGATCGGTACTCTTCTCACCGCTCTTGTTATCGCCCGGGAGTGGGAGCGCGGCTCCATGGAGGCCCTTCTCTCTACTCCGGCCCGCAGTGCGGAGATCCTCGTCGGCAAAATGCTGCCCTATTTTATCCTCGGCCTGATTACCACTCTCTTTGC
>JALNVI010000127.1 GCA_023231425.1 Desulforhopalus sp.
CAAAGAGCTCGTTATCGCTGAAAAGTTCCTGCGCATAAAATTGATCGTCGCCAATCTTGTGGTACTTGATGCCATCAACAACAAAGAGGCGCATCTGGTGCTGGATGATTGTTGAAACCTGCTGAGCATGAATGCCACCCCGGTCAATCTCGGCCTTGGCCTTTCGGTAAATAAACCTGGCTTTTCCTACCTGCAGATTGGCTTTGATCTCTTCGGCGCATTTTGAGGCGAGAGCCTCCACATCAAAATCCACTCTGAAGGTCGTCTTATATTTGATCCGATCCCAAAGCTCTTTGAACTCCGGACTTAAGAATACGACTTTATTGAGAGACACCTTTTTCTTGTCGTCACGGTTCTTGATGTTGAGATTGCCAGAAACTTTCTTCAGAACCGCAGCAATTTGAGGTGCATGCGCTTTGAATTCCTCGGGCAGTTCCAGCTCACCGCTTTTCAAGGCCCTTTTCAAGGAGTCCTGAACCTTGCCTTTAGCATCAATATAGCCGATGGTTTGCAGGTGATCCCAAAGTTTCCTGGAAGCATCAACACCCAGGTATTCGCTGTTGTCGTCATCTATTGGCACAACAATGTTGGCAAACAGGTGCTCTTCAACCATCCCGAATTTAATGCCTTCTTCCTGCTCAATCTCTTTCTGCAGTTGCTCGGCAAATTTCTCATAGGACTCATTGGCCATAACCGTGAGCGTGTTGACCTCAAATCCATGAACCCGCTCGCCATCCTGATTGACACCTATACGCAGGCCACGGCCAATTTCCTGCCGTTTCTTGATCACTGAATTGGTTTCGTTGAGCGTACAGATCTGGAAAACGTTGGGATTATCCCAGCCTTCTTTCAGAGCGGAGTGTGAGAAGATAAACTTAAGCTTTGAGTCAAAGCTGAGCAGTTTCTCCTTCTCTTTCATGATGAGATTGTAGGTGCTTTCATCCGCAGCGGTTTTACCGGATGCATCCTTCAACATTTCATTGCTGGCAGTATCCTTCTTTTTATCAACGGCGAAATACCCGTTATGCACACCGGCGGGCACGGTATCCAGATCCGCCCCTTCAAAGAGAGTGCGGTATTTAGGTTTGTGGATTGCCCGGGCATACTCCTCTTCAAACATCAGAGCGAATTTACCCTTTTGCGGATTGCCATCCTCATCGTACCAGCGGTAATTGGCCACCCTGTCGATAAAAAACAGACTGAGGACTTTGATGTCCTGAGGGCGCAGGCGCATCTCTTTATCCAGATGTTCCTCAATGGTCTTGCGAATCTGCAGGCGCTTGTATTCATCCGGGTCAACTTCGCCGATGGCCTGACCCAGGTTCAAAATTTCCGGCTTGCTGGTAAAGTTGATGTATTCGCTGCCCTTTTCGCAGTAGATATCATCAACGATGTATCCATCATAAATATCACGACCGCCGCTGTATTTCGCATCCAGAAGATCAGCGCCGCTTGAAACCACTACAGACTTTCTCTTGATATTACCGTTTTTCATACGACAATCAATTTCGATTTGGGCAGTGATCGGGCTCTTTTTGTTGTTTACGCTCAAAAGCTTAATCCAGGCCTTATTATAGCCGTCTTTGACTTCAATCCCCGCAACCTCAATCTGCTTTACCAATTTCTGCTCATAGGCATCAACCGAGTCCAGCTTGTAGAGCATGTGATGCTTGTCTACATGGGTAGCAGAGTAGCGCAGGGTACAAAGGGGATTGAGTGAGGCGATCGCCTCTTTACTCTTTGAGGTGGTATCAACACTTTGGGGTTCATCAATGATAACGATGGGGTTAGTTTCCTGAATGAATTCAATGGGTTTGGCCCCCGCCATACGGTCATGAAAACGATGGATAATGTTCGCTTTGTTTTCATTTTCCGGATCACTAAAGCTTTTCCGGAAAGCGGCAATATTGATAACCATGATCTGAATATCCGAACTGGTGGCAAAGCTTCTTACATCGGAAAGTTTGCTGGAGTCATAGACAAAATAGTCAAAACTGACATTTTCATAGAGCTCACTAAAATGCTCCGCCGTGATTTGCAGTGACTTATACACACCTTCTTTAATGGCGATGGAGGGGACTACAATAACGAACTTGGTAAATCCGTAGAGTCGGTTCATTTCAAAGATCGAGCGCAGATAGACAGAGGTCTTTCCGGTACCGGTTTCCATCTCCACGGTAAAATCCATGGAGTCCATTTTTTCGGAAGGAGCCAGCCCATTTTTCAGTTGTATCTTGCGGATGTTTCTATGAATATCCTCGGGTAACAACTTCAGTCTGTTTCCTATACCAAGGTTATTTAAGTTACCAGGAATGTCCTGCTGGGGCGAGTATTGCAGCGGAGCAACCGTAAAATTTGTCTGGCAGAGTTCCTGCCCTTTAAAAACACCGGTAACGGATTCTATGGCCTGTTTCTGAAAATCCTGATTCGAATCGAATTGTATTTTCATTCCGCACCTCCAGTTTTAACCACGGAATACACGGAAGGTTATTGTTTATGATTTGCCTCCTTTTTTGTTTGAGGCTTCGATTTGTTTAACGGCTTTGTCGAAATCGGACTCTATGCGCTGGGTTTTGTTAAACTTGTCGTATTCTGCAAACGCCTTCTCTTCGGCTTTTTTGCGGGAAACTGAGCCATATCCTTCGAGGATTTTATATTCATTAAACTCAAGGAAGCGGTTCACGCTTTCGGAAAAATTTCCCATGGTAAAGGTGATCCGATTTTCAATAATGTGCTCAATATAGTCGAAAAACGCGGTCACTGTCCGTTCCAGCTTTTTGATATTCTCTTCCTGCAGGTAATTTTTTCCAATAGTGGTATCAGATTTGAGCACGCGACCATCCGGCGCGTTCTTGAGAGTCAGCATCCCCATCAACGGCTTCTCGGCATCTGCATTCAGATAGATGATTTCCGCTGCGGTATGACCGGTGATGGCGAAGTGGAATTTATCCTGCACATGGGCATAGAAATTCCGGGTGGTTTCCGATTTGGGGTCATAGTCGATACTGCACTCGGCAAAGATATCGGTGATCTGCTGATAGATGCGGCGCTCGGAGGCGCGGATGGAGCGGACGCGCTCCAGCAGTTCGTGGAAATAATCCTTGCCGAAAAATCGTCCGTTTTTCAGCCGCTCATCATCCATGGCAAAGCCCTTGATGATGTATTCCTTCAGCAGTTGCGTTGCCCAGATGCGGAACTGAGTGGCCTTGGAGGAATTCACCCGGTAGCCGACGGAGATAATAGCGTCGAGGTTGTAAAATTTAACAGAGCGGGTTTGTGTTTTGCCCTCAATCGCGCCGTGTTGAGTGGTCTGTTCCAAAATGGAACTAACCACTTTTTCCTCCAGTTCACCCGATTCGAAGATGTTTTTCAAGTGCCTGGTGATGGCTGGACGCTGCACGCCAAAAAGCTCGGCAATGCGGGCCTGTGTCAGCCAGATGGTCTCATTGTGAAGAATGCACTCCACCTTCACCTGTCCATTCGGAGAGGTGTAGAGCAGGAAGTCGGTCAGTTCGTCCTTCGTGGTTAATTTCCGCTCGTCTGTATTTTCAGGCTGTTCCGTGGTCACCTTCTTCTTTCGTGTCTTTTCGTGTTTTTCGTAGTTCATCACAAACTCCTTATTTCACGGATATCAGCTTGCTTTAAAATCTGCACCACATTGGTTTTATCCACGTCATCTTTGTAGCCTGTGTCCTTTAATACCACACGAACACCACTGGTAGTGTAACGTTCTTTCTGTAAATTCTGTTTTGGCCTTGCTGAAAGCAGGCCATCGATTAACCTTTTGGGACCTATTATTAACTCCAACCCGAAAGGAAAAAAACAATGGCCTGCCACAAAGAGAATAACCATTTTGACCTGGCAATGGAACTCCTGATTGAGAATGGATTTGATGGAGTTGCAGATGCAGTTTCATTGCTGATGAACACCGCCATGCA
>JALNVI010000128.1 GCA_023231425.1 Desulforhopalus sp.
AGGTGGCTGCCTGGAATACTGACAGAAATAATCGCCAATCTAAAGTTGACTGGCAATTTCAAACTGATGATGCGCGAATAAAACTGAAGCGCTTATACCCGAAACTTTAAGATGTATGATGTAGTAGAAATTATTTTCGTGTTTTTTGACTGCAATAAAGAAGATGGGTGATTAGTCAAGGTTCCCTGTGAACAACCAGTCCTCGTAATCCCCGGCAACGGCCTGCCAGGAGAAACACCGGGTCAACTCAACCGCTGTCGCGGCGGAAAGCCTCCGGGGCGCGCGACAGTGCCGGACCAGACGCTCAACCAGCTCCCCTTCGCCATAGAGGTTCTTCTGCGGGAAAAGTTCAGGATAGGAAAGGCGGGCCGGCAGGAGAGGTACACACCCCGCGCGAACCGCCTCAATGACAGCAATACCGTAAAACTCATGCACTGCGGTTGAGACCACCACCGTCCCCCTGCCAAGCAGACGCAGATACTCCTTCCTGCTCTCAACAAATCCACAGTGGAGCAAATTCCCTGCAAACTCCTCTTTCACCCCGTCAAAACAGACGGGGTGAAAGCGAAAGGACTGCCCGAGAAGCAGCAGCTTGAACGGCACGCCCTGAGTCTGCAGCACCCGCAGGGCACTGAAGAACTCTTCCGGGTTTTTATCCGCCTCCCAGCGGTGATTCCAGACAATCACCGCTTCTCTGCTTTCCTGCACCGATACCGCCACACCATCAAGGGTGATCCCCGGAAAAATCACCCGGCTCTTCGCCCGCAACTTCTCTACCGTATCAGGAAAACTCATATCCGCAGCCTTCTTCAGCAGAGAGCCGACACCGGCGAGAAAACTCTGCCGATTAAACTCAGAGTTAAAGGCAAGCGAATCGGCAGCGAGGGCTGAGTTGAAATTGATACCGATGAACTGAAAAAAACCCGGATCTTTCAGCTGAGAGGGATAAACAAATTGATTTTCGTGGAAATAGAGGCAAAAACGGGTCTGGGGAGCCCAGCCGGGAAGCATGCCAGTGAGAGCGCGAAGCAACGCAAGATCAACAAAGGTGGAGGCAAGGAGGGTGTCAAAGCGCCGCTCTCCCAGCGGCATTTTTTCCAGTTCAGCAATAACCCACGGAGCGGCGAGCTGCATGCGCATCTTCCACTTGCGCGCCGGCAGCACAAGAAAGACAAAGTCAGCCTCCACATGCCGGGTCAACCCCTCAAGGAACTGGCGATGGGAACCACCAAAGTAGGGTTCCACAATCAGAACACGCCGCCGCACACTCATCTTTTCCCCTTTTTCCGTGCAATCTCCCCGGCCAGCAACCCCGTAAAGGAACGCACCTCGCTGATTGAAGAACTGCAGCGAACAGGCAGAGCCCCACCACAAAAGCCAGAAACTTTTCGGGAAAGCTCCAGCACAGAGACAGACGATGCCCATAAGCGCGGCACAACCAGTCGTCACCACAACCGTTGCAATGACCGGTGACAAACAGTTTCCGTGCACACAAACGCAGCCAGAGTGTACCTGAAATTCCCGTAAGGGTACCCGTAAAAGTAAAACTGAGGGTTACACAGCCCGGTCTCGTCAGTACATCCTTCATTTTGCTTTTTCGTAAAAAGGGATGTAAAAGTGTGGGAATGAAACCCCATTCAAGAAAGGTCTATTATATCTCCGGAGCAACCGGACTGCTGGCGGAAGACCTTGGCCGTGCCCTGCTCTCTCAGTTTCCCGGTCAGCATTTTGAAACGGAATCCTTTGCCTTCATTCTCACCGAAGAGGAGGCAGAGACCGCCCGTGAAAAAATACTTGCCGCCTGCCGTGAAGAGAAAGAAAAGCCCCTTGTTTTCTCCAGCCTGCTGCGACCGGAGCTGGCCCGTCATTTTGTTAGCCGTGACTTCATTTTAATTCCTCTTTACGACCAGTTTCTCTCAATACTTGAAGATCTCTTTCATGAAAAAGCAGTCCGCAGACACGGCCTTGCCTGTACTCAGGATGACAACAAAATTGCCCACCGGGTCGATGCCATCCACTACTCCATATCCCACGATGACGGGGCAGGTCCCAATGACTATAACGCCGCCGAACTGATTATTATTGGTGTCTCCCGTGCCGGCAAGACCCCGGTCTCCATCTTTCTTGCCACCAAGATGGAACTGAAAACCGCCAACTACCCGCTGGTCCAGCAGGATCTTGAACAAAACAGGCTTTCCGATGACATCGTTCACAACCTGCGAAAAGTGGTCGGCTTGACCATCTCCCCGAAAATTCTCCATCGTTTTCGCGAAAAGCGTTTTGCCAACAGCCGTTACGCCAGTTATGAAACTTGCAAAAAAGAAGAGGAACAGGCCCGAAAAATTTTCGAAAAGTATTCCATTCCGGTGGTCAAATCCAGCGGCAGCTCCATCGAAGAGACGGCAATGCAGGTCTATCTCAAATTCAAGGCGCGCAACTGAGAGCAACCACGCGGTCAAGGATGCGGTCTGCTGTCTCCAGCTTGGAGATAAGGGGCAGCCTCTCCTCTCCACCGTCACGGTCAAGCAGCAGGATACGGTTGGTCTCGCTCTCAAAACCGGCATCACTGGCACTGATATCATTGACACAGATGAGATCCAGGTTTTTTTTCGTCAGCTTTCGCCTCCCCTCCGCCTCCAGATTACGGCTCTCTGCCGCAAACCCCACCAGGATCTGCCCCTTCAGCTTCTTCTCACCGAGAGCAAAAAGAATATCTGGATTTTGTGCGAGCCGCATCTCCGTCTCAATATCCTCCTTCTTCACCTTGTGCGGAGCGACTCTCTCCGGTCGATAATCAGAAACGGCCGCAGCCTTAATAATTACCCTCGCCTTCGCCGATTCTACCATCACCGCATCGAGCATTTCTCTGGCCGTCTCCACCCTCTTCAAAGTCACCAGCGGCGGTGCCGGCAGGCTTGAAGGACCACTGATCAACACCACAGCCGCACCCCGCCTTGCTGCAGCTGTGGCAAGGGCGTACCCCATTCTGCCAGAGGAGCGATTACTGAGAAAACGCGCAGGGTCAATAGCCTCCCGCGTCGGCCCGGCGGTCACAACTACCCGCATCCCGGCAAGATCTTGTCTTGAGAGCGCAACAGCGAGGTATTCCTGCGCTTCCATCCACTCCACCAGTCGGCCCTTCCCGACTTCGCCACAGGCCATACTCCCAGATGCGGGTGCCACAACTGTCCAGCCGAATTTTCGCAGTTTTTTCAAGTTTTCCTGCACAGCCAGGCTGGCAAACATCTGTACATTCATCGCCGGAAAAAGAAGCTTTGGACAGCGCGCGACAAGAGCAATAGTGGTTACCAGTGTGTCGGCCATACCATGGGCGAGCCTGGCGATGGTATCCGCCGTAGCGGGCGCGACCACAAAGATATCCGCCTCTCGACCCAGATCTATATGGGCCATGGAACCGTCTGCAGCGCCGTCAAACATTGAGCTGTAAACCTTTCGGCCCGAGAGAGAAGCAAAGGTCAGCGGAGTGACAAAGCGCTCCGCTGCCGGGGTCATCGCGACATCGACCATTGCCTCCATCTTCGTCAGCGTACTCACCCAGCCCGCCACCTTGAAGGCGGCAATGGAGCCGCAGACTCCGACCACCACCTTTTTTCCGCTAAAAACAGTCATCAACAGGCCCCCTTACCGGTAAACATGCGCACCACCGTCTTGGCAATAATCTTGATATCGGTCCACAGAGAGAAATTAAGGATATACCAGTCATCAATCTCAACCCGCTCCTGATAATCATCCACGTTGGAGCGCCGCCCCACC
>JALNVI010000129.1 GCA_023231425.1 Desulforhopalus sp.
GAGCTGTGGAAAATTCACAGGCGCTGGCTGCGTTGATTCAGGCTCCTTTTCCTTTCGTCGTCCGACGAGACTTTTGGCATGGCCTTCCACACTCCTCTGTCCTTGCTCCGTAAAGAAGACTCCTTATTGCTCAGAGAACTTCTTCTCTATGCATTCCACGGGGGCATGAATGATGAGATTCATGGTGACATCAATGATCTGGTCAACATAAGGGGCAACGTGGTTGTTGTCCGATGGACCGATGAGCATCCTGATCAGGCCGGTAAAGGAAGCAGTGATCTGCAGGGATGCCCATCGCAGATCACGGTTGGCGGGGATTGTTCCCTGGGTCCGGGCTTCCTGAAGGGCTCTTGATATGTAGGAACCCCACATATTCTGATAGTCGATCAGTACCGGGCGAAGGATGCTGTCCGGGTCGTGCATGCCGATGAGCTGAAACATGATGCAGGTGAATTGGCGGCGGGTTTTATTTTTTTGCATCTCATGGAAAACAGTTTTCAGAGTCTTCCGCAGTCGCTCCCAGACTTCGGGGGTCCCGAGAGCGGATTCCAGGCGAATCCGGTCTGCCTCAATAAACTGCGTGCTGAGGGTTTGCAGCAGGTCCTCTTTATTTTTGAAATGCCAGTAAAGAGCGCCACGGGTCACCTTTGCCTCACGGGCAATATCATTGAGTGTCGCTTTAGTGACCCCTTTACTGTAAAAGAGGTCAAGGGCGGCGTCGAGCAGTGCCTGGCGTGTCTGTTTACATTCCTGTTTTGTTTTTCTCATCGTTTCCACATTATTTTTGCAAATGAAATACCCTGAATTTACAGGACTATACCACGTTGAAGAAAACATACATACATGTTTGTATGGTTTTTAATGCAAATTTTTTTACTGGTGATATAGTAATGAATTTTTATCAGAAGGTGTTTTTGAAAACTGAGAAAAGGACGGTATTCCCGCGAGTCCACCGTCCGCCACAGGGCGGGAGTTCTTCAAGGTACCCTCAACATATTATTCGCTGAATTTAACAGCACCGAGGGGCTGAACTTTATCAGATTGCGTTATTTTTGTTTACAGAAAGGAGAGATACGATGGAAGAGGCAGCAAAAGTAAATTCAAGGGTGGTCTTTATCACCCTGATGACTGCAGCGGTCTGCGCTGTGGGACTTTTTTCAGCGAGATTCGCATTCGCTGTGGATCTGCCGCCGGCTCTGCCGGTGGGAGTTATTACGGCGAAACCGCAACTGGTTGATATTACAGAAAATCTACCGGCACGACTGGAATCTTCCAAAGATGCAGTTGTTCGGGCCCGGGTCACCGGAATTGTTGAGGATCGTCTTTTTAAAGAGGGTGCATTTGTGAAAAAGGGGGAGGTCCTCTTTAAAATAGATGACAGTTCCTATAGAGCAACCCTCGACTCTGCCAAAGGTTCACTTGCACGTGCCATCGCTCAGAAAAAGGTCAATCAGGCAGATGTCGTACGTTATCGCAAGCTGGTGAAGGTGAAGGCTGTTTCCACCCAGCAGTTTGATCAGGCCGAAGCGACCCTCGCGGTAAGCAACGCCGATATTGAGATTGCCCGCGCTGCCGTTGAGCAGGCGCAGATCAACTATGATTATTGCACGGTTACCGCTCCTATCTCCGGGTACATTGGGAAACAGGAGGTCACTGTCGGGGCACTGGTTTCTGGCACCAGCGCTACGGAAATGGCGCAGATTCTCCAGGTGGACCCGTTGTATGTCAATGTGCGTCAGTCTGCCCTCAAAATTCTGCGGCTTAAAGAGCTGTTGAGTAAAAAATCACAGGGAGACAATGAGCACTCCGGGGTGCAGTTGAAGGTGTTCCTCGAAGACGGCACTCCCTATAAATATCCCGGAGAGCTGCTCTTTACCGATGTGGCGGTGGACGCCTCCACCGGAGAGGGTTCTCTTCGCGCAAGTGTTCCCAATCCCGATGGCTTTCTCATGCCCGGACTCTATGTGCGGGTAGAAATTCCACAGATGACTCTTCAGAATGTCTTTTTGATTCCCCAGCAGGCTGTTACCCGTACTGAAAATGGTAATATGCTCACCGTCGCCACGGTCGATGACGAGGCGAAAGAGATAAACGGTCACAAGCTCTACAGCTACGAAACGAGAAACGTTGAGATTGCCCGGTCTCTGAATGAAAACTGGGTGGTGACCGACGGATTGAAAGATGGTGAGATTGTTGTGGTCGATGGCATGATTAAAGTCAGCCTGATGCATATTCCCCATGTTATCCCGGTTCCCTGGGGAGTGCAGCCCGAGCAGAGTGCTCAACCGCAGGGTGAGGACGCCGCAGCTCCTCAGAAGCAGGCTCAAAAGTAAGCAGACGAGGAGAACAGCATGTCTCACTTTTTTATCGAACGACCAATCTTTGCATGGGTCGTAGCAATTTTTATTATTCTCGGCGGGGTGGTTGCGACGCAGTTCCTGCCGGTTGAGCAATACCCGTCGGTGGCGTCTCCGCAGATCAAAATCAGCGTTACCTATCCTGGTGCCAGTGCGGAGACACTGCAGAAGAACGTTCTCTCTATTATTGAGAGGGCTGTCAACAGCGTTGACGATCTTGACTATATTGAGACCACGGCCAATGCCAACGGTACCGGTGATGTTACGCTGACATTCAACAGCGGCACCGATGAGGATCTGGCGCAGGTGGATGTGCAGAATAAACTGAGCGTGACCGAGGCCCGGCTGCCCCAGGCTGTGCGGGATCAGGGCATCCAGGTTGTAAAGAGTCGCAGCAATTTCCTGCTGTTTGTTACGACCTTTGCCACGAGTCCGGACGTCAGCCAGGTGGATGTCTCTGATTATGTCATGCGGAATATTCAGCCTGCACTGCAGCGAATTGACGGGGTCGGGAACGCGATGGTGTTCGGGTCTGAGCCTGCCATGCGAATCTGGCTCAACCCTGAGAAGATGCGCAGTTACGGCCTCTCCAGCAGTGAAGTCGCCGCTGCGGTTGAAGCCCAGAATACACAGATACCGGCGGGTTCCATTGGGGCCATGCCAAGTGTGCAGGGGCAGCTGATCACCGCAACGATTTTTGCCCCCGGTCAGTTGAAGACCGTGGAGGAGTTTGAGAACATCATCGTCCGCAGTAACACCGAGGGTTCCACCGTTCGGTTGAAGGATGTGGCGAAGGTGGAGATCGATTACGAGAGTTATGCCACCTCGGCTCGTCTTGATGGCCAGCCAATGGTGGGTACCGCTATTCAGCTCTCCACAGGCGGGAATGCCGTAGAAGTTGCCGCCAATGTGAAAAAGACGATGGAAGAGCTGGAAAAATATTTTCCCGAGGGAATCGGCTGGAAGATCCCCTATGAGACGGCGACCTTCGTGGAAATCTCCATTGAGAAAGTGGTGCATACCCTCATTGAAGCGATTGTGCTGGTTTTTCTGGTTATGCTGCTTTTCCTGCAGAATATCCGCTACACCATTATTCCAACTATTGTTGTTCCCATCTCTCTGCTCGGGGCGGTGGGCATGATGGTGGTCTTCGGTCTTTCCGTCAACGTTCTTACGATGTTCGCCATTGTACTGGTTATCGGTATTGTGGTGGATGATGCCATTGTTGTTGTGGAGAACGTGGAGCGGCTGATGAGCACTGAGCGGCTTACCCCGAGAGAAGCCGCGCATAAAAGTATGGATCAGATCTCCGGTGC
>JALNVI010000130.1 GCA_023231425.1 Desulforhopalus sp.
CTGGCAAACGTGTTGCACTTATTCCTTGAATCCAGACCTGAGCCTCATGTTTCCCGGATTGTTGACTTTTTTACAGGTACAGAATAAAAACTTGTTTAAAACAAACGTTCGGGTGATCTTTTAGATTATAATCTTCATCGTATGGTGGCTGGCAACATCAGCAGCGCAGCGTGTACAAGGCATCAATTTCTACTCCCGAAAAAGACAAACCGGAACTCTGGAGGAATCAAGAATGAAAATAATGCGGTTTAGTTTTTTTATATGGCTTTTCTTTATCCTTTTTTTCTGTGACGTGTTGCCGGTCAACTCTCAGGAATATACTACCTATTGCAATCCCCGGTATGGCTTCTGTGTTGACTATCCCACCAGTTTTAAAATGGAACCCTCTCCTGATAATGGAGATGGAAGAAATCTTTCTGACGGAAAAGGATGTATAATGACAGTCAGTGGTATCAACAATGTCACTGCTGATACCATTGAGAGTGAGATGCTGCGGCAAAGCGGGAGCCTTGACGAAATTACCTGCAGCAAGAAAGGTGAAAACTGGTTTGTTCTCTCTGGATTCAAGGGAGCGGATATTTTATATCTAAAAACATTCGTTGGAACGGAGTCGATCAATCACCTGTATATACGATATCCTGTCAGGTCTAAAACGGCCTGTGACGGTATAGTGGACAAGATATCTCAGTCATTTAGATCTGGAGACATCAACGCGTCTCACTAAGATCCACCTCGAATTGATAGATACCCAATGGGGGATACAATGAAGCAGGCATCTGTTCGAACGATATGCCGTTTTTCCCTTTTCTGTCTGTCCCTGCTGATTCTTGGTCTTGCAAGTAATTCCAGCCTTTTCGCAAACGCTGTTCAGGCCGCAAACATTTCCAGGAGCTCCCTCCTTCGCACCCCTGCCAATGACGTTCTTGTCTACGAAAGAGGAGGGTGGATCTGGATAACGGATGGCGCAGGAAAACGTCCGGAACGTCTGTTCGAGGGGAGCCTTCCGAGTATCAGTCCAGACGGACGGTATATTGCTTATTTCAAATCTACCGACATTCATCCACAGACACCTCCGGCAGATTCGGTATTGTGGCTTTTCGCCAGAGAGAGCAAGAAGGCAAAGAAACTGGTTTCATCCGGAATATCGATATCCTCTCCTTCCTGGTCCAGGGATTCCTCCCGTATTGCCTGTCTGTCGAGAAACAAGGTCGGAATAAACACAGTCATGATACTTCATGTAGATGGAACCAATGTTAAAAGTGTTTTTTCCGAAGGAGATTACGGATCCGGATTTCTCTGTTCCCTTTTCTTTACTCCGGATGGCGGTCTGTTATTTCACGATATGCAGTATATCTATTCTTTAAACGCAAAAGGAAAACTGATAGAGAAAGTCTCCTTGTCGGAGATCATGGGAAAAGACATGGAGACGATCACAAGTTCAGACCGAATTATGGTCTGCCCTGCAGACAAAAACCTGCTGCTCTTTACCCGTTCAGTTCCTGGCACTCCTCTTTTTGATAAAATCATGCACGAGCCAAACACTGCTCTTTTCCTCCACCATCGCGGGCTCGGGGTTAAAAAAAACTTTCGGGTAACAGCGAAGGAGATCACGGCTTTTTATCCGGTGTGGTCTCCAGACTGCAAATGGATATACTTTATCGGTTACAAAGACACTCAAGCCACCGAGAACGATCTTTTTCGGATGTACCGTATTGATCGTTTTGGAACTAATCTCAAAGAACTGGGACCAGGTGAGAACCTTGATGTTGCATCAGGCATTCCCTTTATGATGGAGTAATTGCCCAGGAGCCAATGATCACACGTTAAATCAGCACCTTTTTTTTAAAGATGGCCCTGAGAAATTGTATTCAGTGCCCCAGCCGTGAAAATGCAGGCGCTTCATCGTTCTCGATGGCCCGGTCCAGTCGGGCAAACAAACGGACGTGGTCACCGGGGTTTGACCCAGAAATAAAACGCATATTGTGGTCGATTAAATCAGGGATATACGGGCCGTTGGAGCTGATCCCATCTTCAATAACCACGGATTTCAGGTGCGATGAACCTGAATATATATCCTTTCAAAGGCTGTTTTTTGATGCTGACAACGCCCTGATCGCTCAATATCAGTGGTCAAATATTCATTTATCCTCGTTGTAGCGGTTCATCAGAGTTTCTACCGATGATCTTATGAGATCTATCTGAAATGGTTTGTCCAGAAATTCTGATGCGCCCAGGCGCAATGCCTGAATGGCCTGTTCTTTTTCACCATAACCTGTGATAACAATCGATTTGGTAGAGGGATGGATCTGCTGGACCTTTTGCAGGAGCTCAAGACCACCCATCCCAGGCATACACAAATCCGTAATCAACAGAGGGAAAGGATTTTTTTTAAACGCCTCAAAGGCCTGAAAAGGATCACTGAACCCCTGCACTTCAAAATTCAGACCATCCAAAGCTTCTGTAATAAACCGCACAATGGCAGGCTCATCGTCCACCACGATAACCCTGTGGTCCTCCTGGAATAAGAGGGTAAGAGCCATGTCTACCACCTGCTCTTCATATATCTTTCCGCGACCGCGTAACAATTCTTCTTTCAGAGCACTTTTCTGCAGGGCAGGACGGTAGGGCCGGTGACTAATCATGGCATCCGTTACGTCAGCTACGGCCAGTATACGTGCCCACAGGTGGATGTCATTGCCTTTTAACCCACACGGATATCCACTGCCATCCAGACGCTCGTGGTGTTGATAAACCACTTCGGCTACCGGCCAGGGAAAGGGAATGTTGCGCAATACATCATAAGCCAATTTAGGGTGCTCTTTGATTATCCGAAACTCGTTTTCAGAGAGTTTGCCAGGTTTGTTCAGTATTCCCGAAGGAATAACTATTTTTCCAATATCATGGAGCATGGCACAAACCTCGATACCGTGGACGGCCTCTGTATCCATACCCAGCCGCCGGGCAATATTGACCGCCCATCGGCTTACACCCCTTGCGTGCCCCGCCGTATAGGCGTCCCGGATTTCGGCCAGTTCGCTAATAGCTATGGTAATTCCTTCAAAACTATTGGCTAACGCCGCAATCAAACGTAAATTTTCATCCTCCGTCTTCCGTTCGGAGCTGACATCCTTGATAATCTCCATAGCGCTCAAATATTTCCCCTGGTTGTTCTTTATCGGAAAAAAGGTGTGCTTAAAAATACCCTTTGAACAAGGTCCTTCCTTTTCTATTATCTGAGACATCCCCGTGTTCAAGGTGTTTTTCAGCGGGCAATAGTCGGGCGGTGTTTCTGTTTTATAAATCAGCCGGTAGCAGCAGTTCCCAGAGCGAAATGACCTAATATGCTGAAATCATTACTAAAAACCAAGAAAAGTTTACGAAACCAATTTCTAACTGCTTGATTTTACAGGATTCTTTCTTTTTTGCCTTTTATTGTAATATCAATAGGTTACGATTGCCTTTCGTAAACATTGAATGACTAATAGTAACAATTACAAATACTTACAATGTTTTACACCGGGAATAGCTGAGCCGGTAGCAAGGCTGCCCGGGGATCTTTGTTATTTCTACTCCCAGGATATCGGCGGCTGCCTTATTCGCCCGTAATATAGTGAAATTCTCGTCAATAACGAGAACCATATCGGAAATAGCA
>JALNVI010000131.1 GCA_023231425.1 Desulforhopalus sp.
AAGAAAGGAGATAACGCAATTCGTCTCGTGCTGGTTGCTCATCGTCTACGATAATGCATCTGATTGTCATAATATGTATTGGTAAGAGATTAACTGAGGAAAAGGAATTGAAGTATTTCCAGGAATTCTATCAAGGTCTCTAAAAGCATGAAGTCTGCCGGTTGTCTGTTTTTGCACATTAATATGAGCTCACAGGTTCGTACTTTTTGGAGCTCGCTGTGGAACAAATGTGTGTCCGGGCATGGTACATGTTCTTAAGGGTGAGCTTAACGGTACCTGATATCAAAAGGTTAGACAAGTCTCATGCGCCTGCCATACAGGGGCGAGTCGGAGCGCCGCGAAGACCATGACACGGAGTGAAGAGAGTGAGGAGAGGCTGCTGAAAACGATACGTAGAGATCCTTCTCCGTAAGAAGAAAGGACCTCCAGAAGCTACAGTGCGGTGTCAGGCTGCCTGATATCACAACGGCAGTGGACCTGCTGATTCAGCAGGCGGGGACAGGAATTCCCGGAATGTGTAAATATCGCGCGGTTCGTCAGGTGAAAATGTCTGTGGATGAGGGATGCAGAGACGTGGTTGATATCGATCTGCCGTTTTGTGATAGAGTCAATTATGGAGATATTATTCCTGTAATTTCGCTGTATTGCTCATGCGTCACCGTCTTTCCCTTTGCATTTATGCTCATTTGAGATTATTTAATTCTTGCCATAATAAACATTCTTGCTTACTATATGCTCATACGAGCGAAACAGAGAGGACATATGCCACGCCCGACTAAACCGAGATTTGTTTCCGCCTACCCTGTTATGGCGGCTTTTGTGCCCCGTGGAATTGCAGTCACCGGGGAGGTGCTCATTAGTGTGGAGGAATTTGAAGCCATACGCCTGAGCGATTTTGAACATTTGGACCAGGAGAAGGCAGCTGCCATGATGGGAGTCTCCCGTCATACCTTTGGCAGATTGCTTGCAAAGGCCAGAACGACCGTTGCCGATGCCCTCGTACTTGGAAAAGAGTTGAGAATTGAAGGCGGCAATTACGAAATTAGAGGCAGGGGGATGCAACGAAGGAGACGCGGCGGGGGCGGAGGAGGTCACGGCAGGCGGCAGGCAGCTCTTTTAGATAATCAACCCGGAGAGGTCATAAAATGCCAGGAAGAAACGGAACAGGGCCTCAGGGGCAGGGAGCAGGAATCGTCAGGGGATCTGGCCCCTGCGGAGCTTCCAAAGGAAGTTCGTCCCAACGTCGGCAAGGCGGTGGAACAGGCAGCAAAAGAAAAAAAGTAGAGGGGGCGGTTGTGGATATGCAACCGCTGGTATCTGCAGTAAAAAAAACTATGAGGTGCTATTATGCCAGGATTCGACAGATCAGGTCCAATGGGACAAGGTTCACAGACAGGCAGGGGAATGGGGCAATGCAACCCGAATGCGCCATCAACAGACCAATACTCCGCTTTTGGCAGAGGCATGGGCTTTCGTCGGGGATGTGGTGCTGGTTTTGGCGGGGCAGGACGTGGCGGGGGCCGTGGAGCAGGTTTTTTCGGCCCTGCTGCAGTGAACCGCCAACCGGTTGCACCGGCAGATGAGCAAGAAGCTCTGAGAGCCCAGGCTGAGCAGTTACAGCAATCGCTTGCAGCTGTACAACAGCGACTCGATGCCCTTGAAATAAAAGAATAATTCACTCTACAGGAAGAAGGACCGTTTACCCAAAAAACGGTCCTTCTTTTTTCTGTCTTTACGTTCTTATTTTGTTGGACAATTTCTATAATCAAAATGATGCTTCAATATTGGCCATAGCTTTTGCGCCAGCGCTAATAACTTTATCCTTGTTTCTTTTTATATTTCCTGCTCCGATTGTTAAATAGTAGTCGCCCTTTAAAATATGAATACCAGGGGGCGCAATAAACGCATCATCACCTATTTCATTAATATTTTCACGATCTGGAAAAGCGTTCTTAATCGAAGTGAAAATCGTTTTTGCATTTTGGCCAGCTGAGAGGATATTGGCGGGGATGAATTCATTTTGAGTTAAGCTGATTTGTAAAAAAACGAAGGAATTTTTATCCGCCGCCTCATATATGCATATTTTTTGACCTGTTATTTTGTTCTCAGTATAGTGACCTTCACGGAGAGGCGTTTCCATGATATTTTCCGCTTCATTCTTTGATATTAAGTTGCAAGGTTCTATCAATTTAGCGGACTTTTTTAAATCAGCGGAATGTGCAGTGTGATCGTTCCCTCCTGTAAATAAAAGAGATGTAAGGAAGATAAAAATTGCAGGGAAAAGGATAAATAATTTTTTGGAATAGTTCAAAATTACCTCACTTTATGTGTTTGATCTGCATCGTATCAGATACGTGTTTACCAACGGTTGAACTCATGGGGTCACTTTATTTTACGAGTGCAGCTTGAATCTCTGGAGTGGAGGGGCGCCAGCAGACCAGAAATTTGGGTACGCTTTTTTGCTTACCTTGTTGTTGCATTACAACAAAGCAGGGTGCAGTGCGGGGGGACACCCCCGCGACCATTCATTTAACCAGTCTAAACCACAAAAGCCAAGAGCAGAGTCGAGTTCTTTGTGTCTGGCCCCAATCAGTTCCAGCTTGTGTGCAAAAGGCAAAAGTGCTTTACTTTAAAATCCTCAGGTGAACAGGTCGCCTTACAAAGTACCCTTTACTCTCTCAAGAGCTTTCGCGAGTATATCAAGATTGGAGTCTAAATATGGTGAACGAACAGATAGTCGACGATTTAAAAAAATGGTTTGCAACGTATGTGCAGACCTTTACATCTGAAAAGAGTGGTGTACAGCAGAATATTAACCTTAAAAAAGAACATACCAGGCGGGTCTGCAGTGAGATTCTGCACCTGGGCCAGCAGCTCGGGCTTAATGCCAGCGAGTTGCGTCTGGCAGAAATAACCGCTCTTTTTCATGATATCGGTCGTTTCGAACAGTTCGCCAGGTACGGTACTTTTGTGGATGGTAAATCAGTCAACCATGCGCAACTTGGTGTCAGTATTTTACAGGAAAAGAAAGTATTAGCCAGGCTGGACGACTCTGTTCGCGATCTTATTCTGCGTATCATCTCCTATCACAATCGTGCCGTTCTGCCGACAGAGGAAAGCGCAACCTGCCTGTTCTTTTCCCGGCTGCTCAGAGATGCAGACAAGCTCGATATCTGGCGGGTGGTGACCGAGTATTACCAGCAGAAAGACCAAAAAACCAACACCGGGGTTGAACTTGGCCTGCCAGACACCCCCGTTTTTTCTGATGCCGTGATCCAAAATCTTCTTGCCGGAAGAATTGTCGACATCAAATACTTGAAAAATCTTAACGACTTCAAGCTGTTGCAGGTTAGCTGGGTGTATGACCTCAATTTCATCCCGGCGTTTCAGCGTTTAAAGGAAAAAGGTTATCTGGATATGATCCGGGCTGTTCTTCCTGAAACGGAAGACATAGATAAGATCTTTACAGCCGTTACCTCCTTTGTAATGAAGGAGTGTGAAAAAGAGCCGTCCTCTGTGGAGAGACCGAATGGGCACTCCTTTGTGTCCGGACCGCTGAGCTGAAGAAGGAAAAGGGGACAGAATTATTTATTCAAATTCTCAATAAATAATTCTGTCCCCTTTTCTCGA
>JALNVI010000132.1 GCA_023231425.1 Desulforhopalus sp.
CAGCAATTCCCTGTTTAATTTTAAAATCTTTTTCTCAAATGTTTTTGCCTTTTTTCGCGTTCTTCGCGGTAAAAAATGTAATTTATATCACATCACCATACGCCGCCGCAGGATGAACCAGATAATCACCGGGCTGCCAATTAAAGCAGTCACCGCGTTCAGCGGCAGAACCGTCTCAAAACCTGGCATCTGAGCGAGGATGTCGGCAGCGAGAGCAACCACACCCCCCATCACTGCCGTAGCGGGCAGGAGAAAGCGATGATCTGCGCTGCCGAGCAGTGCCCTCGCGAGGTGGGGCACGGCAATGCCGATAAAACCCACCGGCCCGCACCAGGCGGTTACCGTCCCGGCGAGAACGGCGGTAAGGGTGATTATCGCAATGCGTATCAAGATGAAATTCACTCCCATGGAGCGTGCGTAGGTCTCACCAAAGAGCAGCACATTCAGCGCCTTGCCGAAGGTACAGGCAATCAGGGTGCCAAGCAGCACCACCGGCAAAAAGATTTTCAGCTCATCCCAGGTAACATTGGCAAAACTGCCGAAGCTCCATGCCATATAGGCCTGGGTCATCTCCGGTCGACTGAAGTGGATCAGCACACTCACCACTGCGTTCAGCGCAAAACCGCCGAGCAGACCAACAATGAGCAGGGTCATCACGTTCTCTACCCGCCGCGCCGCCAGCAAAATCACCACCAGTACCAGCATGGCACCGAGGGTTGCCGCCACCACAAGGGAAAGATTCCCTGCCAGCCCCATCCCGCTGATCAGTCCGGCACTGTGCAATCCCAGACCACTGCCAAGGACCACCATTGCCACCCCGAGACTCGCTCCAGCGCTGATTCCAAGAATAGAAGGACCGGCGAGGGGATTGCGAAAAAGGGTTTGCATCATCAGGCCGCTCACTGCCAGCCCCATGCCCGCAGCGATCGCCGCCAGAGCCTTGGGCAGGCGAAAGATAAGCAGAATTGTCTTCCAGCTCGCAACCGAGGCTTCTCCACCTGTAAGGACAGCCCAGACATCATGGGGAGGAATGGTGACACTCCCCGTGGCGAGGTCGAGAATAAAAAAGAGCCCCAGCAAAGTGCAGGCAAGCAGAGGGAAAAAAGCACGTCTCATCATTTCTCCGGCAGACGGGTGTAGTAGTAGAGTTCGTGATCTGGAACCAGCCCGGGATGAAAGATCGACACCATATCCGCGAGAATAACATCAGGAGCAATCACTCCGGATTCCCAGTAGTCGTTCCCGCCGGAGGCGTTGCCCCGCCGGTTGTTATTGTAAATCTGCCTCTCTTCCATGGCCTTGAAATGCTGAAAGCGCATATCCACCGCCCGCCCATCGGCCACACTTTTCCACGATCCGGGATTGAACCAGAAATCAGCATTCTGCCCGCGGGCAAAAATCATCTCCACATCCACCGGCTTTGCCCCCCCATAGCTGGAATCCTTCCACAGATAATCCGCACCAGCATCGCTAAAGAGATGGGCCAGAAAGCTCTTGCCCCCCGCCACATACCACTCCCCGTTAAAGGGCGCGCCGGTTATCACCGTTGGCCTGTCCGCCTCCGGCAGTGCAGCGACCTTCTCGGCAAGGCTGTTATAACGCTGTTCAACTTCGTTGAAAATTTTCTCGGCCTGCACCTCTTTGCCCACAAACAAGCCAAAGTATTTAATCCACTCCGCCCAGCCAAGGGGATGATTCTCCATATACTCCGCCACCAGTCCCACCTTCAATCCCGCCTCCAGCAGTTTGGGGTGAGAATCCCGAAAGGAACCGGCAGCAAAGGTAAAAACAATCTCTGGCGACAGAGAAAGGACCTTCTCCACCCGCAGGTTCGAACCCTCCCCCACCATTGCCACCCGTCCCTCTTTGACCGCACGGAGCACAAACTCGCTGTTCACCCGGGAGGGGGCACTCAAACCCACCAGCGTATCCAGGGCGTCCAGCTTTGTCAGAAAACCAATCGCCGGAGTGGAGAGTACCACCATGCTTCGCACCGGAACTTCCACCACCAGACAGTCCTCATAACCTGGCGGAGTCTTCTCTCCTCTTTTTTTCAAGAGATAGTGGAAGTCAGCCGTCGCTCCAATCCACGGTCGATGAACCGTGAGCAGGGTCACTCCGTTTTCTTCGTGTGCTTCAAAGCCTGTGGCGTAATGCAGCTCCACAGCCTGTGCCTGTACCTGTACCTGTACCTGAAAGCAGAGAAGAAGAACCGCCACCAGCCACACAGTCACCACCCTTTTCTTTACACCTCCCGCTCTTCCCAATGCTCTCTCCTTCACTCTTTTCGTTTTCGGCTTTTTACCCTGCTGCGGCTCTCGCGAGTTCCATTTTTACGACCTTCAGCGCGCTCCCTGCAGCCTTCTTCTGCCTTTTAAATTCTAAGGCTTTGTGCAGATATTGCCGGGCAGCAGGCCAGTCCTTTCCCTGCAACGCAGCATAACCTGCCATCAGCCAGCAGCTGCCTTTCTGTTGTCCCTTCAGTGCTGCCGCCGCGCGATAGGCCTTTGCCGCCTGAAAAAACTCCCGCCGACCATAACGAATTTCCCCTTCAAGCTGCAGCAGAGATACCGACTTCATCGTCTCTCCGCGATATTGCTGCAGGGCCTCCAGCGCTGTTTCTTCCCTGTCTTCACGGTGCAGAGCAACCACCAGCCGTTGAAAAGTTCTCTGCCGATACTCCCTTTGCAGAAGTTGCCTGTAAAGAGGAACTGCTTTCCCCGGCACATTTGTTTCCATGTAGAGATCCGCCAGCAGCGACAGCTCCTGCGCATCAAGCTGCTCGAGGTAACTGCAGGCAATAAGCGCGGCCAGTGCCTGCTCCATCCTTCCTGCGGCAAGCTGCACATGGGCCAGAGCTCTCCACCATTTAACCTCCCCGGGGTACGTCTCCGTGAGGGTGCGCGCAAGGGTCTCCGCCTGCGGATACATCTTCAACTCGACATACTGTGACAGCAGTATCTCCTGCCACTGCATTTTCAGTTTTCCACTGGCAGCAGGAATCACCTGGCGAATAAACGGCAGAGCCTTCTTTATCTGCCCACTCTCCATAAGTGTATGAATATACTGCTCACGCCACGCGGAGGTCACCTTTCCCGGATAGAGCTGGAAAAGCTTCTCGAAAGCCACAACGGCCTTCCTTCCATTTTCGGCCATACGCCAGGCCGTCGCCAGACAGAAGAGGACATCCGCCTTCCTCTCCTTCGGGGATGCCCTGTCCCATCCCTTCTGGAACGAGTCTCCCGCTGCAGCAAAGCGTTTCAGCTGATACTGGGCCTTTCCGAGATTGAGCCACAGCATGGCATTATCATCGTCACGTTTGAGAGCTTCCTTATAGTGCTGTACCGCAAGAGAAAACTTTCCCTGCAGCATGGCGCAGTTGCCGAGCTGCAGGGAAATCTCCTCATGCTCACCGCCCTTCTCCCCAAGGGCCTTTTGCAGGATGGCAGCCGCCTTTGCATACTGTTCTTTTCTCATTAAAGGGACAGCTTTGGAGAGCGCCACCCCCACCACCGGCGGATATTTTTTGTCGGCGAGAACCAGGCCCGGCATAAGGAACAACAACAGAATGGTGAAAGCGAGTACACGTTTCAAGGTCTCAGTCCTCCTCAATCCATATTAAAG
>JALNVI010000133.1 GCA_023231425.1 Desulforhopalus sp.
CGACCCTCTGGTGGTGGCTGCTGTGGCAGCGCTGGCCCACCTGCAGGATAAGCTGGACTGGGGTATTTTGCCGAAGGGGTGCCGCATGGAAATTATGGGAGCTGCGGCGGCCCAGCTTGCCTGTGCGACAGGTGGCCATTTCGAGAAGATAGAGGGATACCGCGAACGGCTGGGAGAGTGTGCGGAAACTGAAGATTTTTTGCAGCTCTGCTGGGAAGCGATAGCGGTGGGATATGCTGACCGCTGGTCCTTATGAAGTGGTGGACGCCTCCTTTTACGGGGAGATTTGACGCCCTCACCAGCAGGTGCAATCTTATTCTCACACAGTACGAAACAGATTTTTTTTGAGGAATTTTGAATGTCAGGTAAAGCACAATATCAACGGTGGTTTACAGCGGCTCTTGTTCTGTCGTTGTTTTCCCCTCCAGCAGTGCTGGCGGTCTCCGTGGAGCAGCAGGTGGAAAAACCTCTCCAGCAGTCTATTGCCACCCGTCAGCAGGCGCAGAAGAAAGTGGAGAAATGGCAGGACGATCGTGCAGATCTCACCTCCCGCTTTGCCGCGCTGAAGAGTGAGACGGTGGAACTTGCTGCATACAGCGAAAAGTTGCAGGACAGCGTCGAGACTTCCCGCAATCGGCTTGCTGCAAAGAAGCAGCAGCTTGTTGAGATAAACAAGATTACCGAAGAGATTGCTCCCTTTCTTGATGAACTGCTGGTTCAGCTGCGGGAGGTGAGTTCGGACGGCCCTCCATTCCTTCAAAAAGAGCGTAAAGAGAGATTGAGCAGGATGGAAGAGATGATGGGAGATCCCGCCGTCTCTGTTGGTGAGAAATATCGTCGGCTGATGGAGGCTCTGCATATCGAGGCTGAATATGGTTTTACCACCGAGGTTACCCGCGAGGAGATTGATCTCGGTGACGGGCCAATGCTGATGGATATTTTTCGTTTTGGTCGATTGAACCTCTTTGCTCTCAGCCTTGACGGACTCACCTGTGGCCGTTTTAACGAAGCGGACGGCACGTGGGAGAAGCTTGGGGATGGCCGGCTGCGGGAGATCCGCAGCGTTATCGCCATGGCGCGTAAAGAACAGCCTGTGGATCTGGTGAATCTGCCCATTGGTAAAATTCGTGGTGCACATGCCGTTACCGAAAATCAAAACTGAGGCTTGTTATGAAATATCTGAATGTATCCTCTGTTCTGGTTTTCCTCCTTCTCTTTCTTTTTGTAGATCCCCTTATGGCGGAGGACGCGAGAGTTGGGGCGGGTCAGGCCGATCAAAAGCGGGCAGAGCTGGTTCGTAAAGCGCAGGCTGAAAAGGCTGCGGCGGTGCAGTCTGCCCGGGAAATTGAAGCCTCTATCCGCACAGATCGCCAGGCTCTTGAACAGGCGGTGGTGAAACTTGAGGCAAAGAAAAAACGACTCAACGCCACTGTCAGCGACCTGCACCAGGAGGAGCAAAAGATCACTGCACAGGAGAGTGATGTTGACGTGGAGCTGCATAAGGTCGACGGCATGGTGAAGGAGTTGATCGGTCAGATTCGCATCAACGCTAAAGATCTTGATGAACTGATCGGACAGGATCCGCAGTATGCCTCGCGTGGGAAAAACGGGCAGCACCTCAGTTTTCTCTCTGCGGTTGCAGGGGATGAAAAATTCCCGGGAATGGAGGATATTCGCACGATGGATACGGCGCTGCTGGAGATTATCCGCAGCTCCGGTGAGGTGAATCTGAAAAAAGTCGTTATAACCAACCGCTCCGGAAAAGAGAGTGAGGCGGAGGTTGTAATGGTCGGTCCCTTTACCGGTGTCTATCGGCTCGGCAGTGAAACCGGGTTTCTCAATTTTACGACGGGCAGCGACAGGCTTTTTGCCCTTGCCAACCTGCCGGATTCGAGTCTGCGCAGCGACATCGCCTCTTATATGGATGGCAGGAGTCCGGCGGTGCCGGTGGATATCAGTCGCGGCGGTGCCCTGCGCCAGATCAGCCACCGGGTCAGTTTCACCCAGCAGATCCATCAGGGCGGACCCATCGTCTGGCCGATTCTTGCTCTGCTGGTTCTCGGTCTGCTCATTGTGGCAGAGCGCTCATTTTACCTGCTGCGTTATCGCCAGTTGAAACCGCCGCTTATTGCCCGTATCCGATCCCTCGCCGAAAAAGGAGACTGGGCGGCCTGCGAAAAACTCTGCGCGGGAGATCAATGGCAGAGACGGCCCATGGGAAGGGTGCTCGGAGCAGGGCTCTCCGCCCGTACTCTTGACCGGGAAGAGATTGAAAATGTTCTCCATGAGGCCATCCTTGCGGAGGTGCCCCGGCTGGAACGCGGACTCTCCACTCTTGGGATGTTTACCACTATTTCTCCACTGCTTGGTCTGCTTGGAACGGTTACCGGGATGATCAACGTCTTCCACGTCATTACCCTCTACGGAACGAGTGATCCGCGGATGATGTCCAGTGGCATTTCCGAGGCGCTGGTAACCACCATGCTCGGGCTCTCTGTTGCCATCCCGCTGATGCTGTTGCACAACATGATTTCCCGGGGTGTGGATCGTATCATCGGTGACATGGAAGAACAGTCGGTATCACTGGTCAACCTTATCTTTAAACTGCGCAGTCAGGAAGCCGGAGTGCGCGGGAAGATTGCGACCCGATGATCTTTTTTGAAGAACAATTTTATGCTCTGAGCACCTCTTTTCATACCGGCGGGCCGGTTATGGTGCCCCTGCTGCTGGTCAGCCTCGTAGTCTGGCTGCTGATTGCCGAGCGCTGGTTCTACCTTCGACAGATGGGCTGGAAGATGATGAGTGGGGAAGAGGCGTGGCGACATATTGAGCAGGGTGAAATACCTGCTGCCGGGGCAGGAGGAATAGTCGGCCTGCTTACCCGGCGTTTTATGGCAGAACGCAGTGGAGACCTGCAGCTCGACAAGCGAATTCTTGAGGAGGCAGTGCAGAGTGTCCAGCGTCCGCTTGATCGCCTTCTTCCGTTGATCGGCGTACTTGCAGCTCTCACACCGCTGCTTGGCCTGCTTGGTACGGTTACCGGTATGATGAGTACATTCAAGGTTATGTCGCTCTTTGGTACCGGCGACGCCAGAGGCATGGCTTCAGGTATCTCCGAAGCGCTGATTACCACCGAAACCGGCCTGATTATAGCTATTCCGGCCATGTATATGAAAAATTATCTCGAACACCGTGCGCAGCAGATTGGAGAACAACTGGTCAGTACCGGCTATTTTCTGCGCCGTCACCTTCATGGGAAGGAGAGCAAATAATGTTGAGTATAAGTTCTGAACGCAGACGAAACCGGAAGACTCCGGGGCTGGATATCTCCTCGCTCATTGATATGGTTTTCATCCTGCTCATCTTTTTTCTGGTCAACACCAGTTTTGTTAAAGAAACAGGGGTGCAGGTCTCGCGGCCGACGGCGTCTACTGCCACGGTGGAAAAGCAGAGTGCCATCCTCATCGCTATAAATACAGAGGGTCGCATTTATATGGACCACCGGGAGATAGATGTTCGCGCGGTACGTGCCAATGTTGAGCGGGCGATGGCGGAAAATCCAGAGGCGGC
>JALNVI010000134.1 GCA_023231425.1 Desulforhopalus sp.
CTTCCCGTTTCTTTACGGTAAAAAAGCAGTTATCCCGGTCTTTCTGTGTTTAGTGTCTCACAATAAAAAGCTGTAATGCCTTTCTTCGCGTTCCTTCGCGTTCTTCGTGGTAAAAAAGGCCTTTCCCTTTCTCCTGTCTCCCTTTTTCCGTCCTTCCCACTTTAATTTTGATGTAACGAAGAAGATGGGCGAAAAACTAATTATTCAAGGTTCCCTTTACTGAAACAGCCCCCCACCGCAGGGGTGAGGGGGTCGCAAATACTGAAGAGCAGTTTAAACAGCAGGTGAGACTTAATCCATGTTCAAGTCCCCAAAGTAGGGGAAATCCATGACGTTAACAATGTCTTTTGCGTTGCTCAGTTTCTTGCTTGCTGCCCAGGAGAGCATCTGCCAGTGTAATGGAGTGAAGGCGGCATCATCGTAGAGAATCTGCTCAATTTCCTGCAGCATCTTCGCCCGCTTCGTAAAATCAGTTTCACTGTTGGCGGCGAGGGTCAGCTCGTCAACTTTGGGGTTGCAGTAGTTGCCGCTGTTGTATTGACCCTTGCCGGTATCTTTGTTCGGACACATGTAAAGATACTCAAAAAAGTTGGCGGAGTCTTCAGTGTCGGCGTGCCAGCCGATGAGCTGGATGTCGGCCACCTGCTTGTCAAACTCATCCCAGTACTGTGCCTTGGGCATAGTTTTCAGATTGATTTTGATGCCAATTTTGGAAAGCATGGCCACGATTGCCTGCGAGATTTTCTCGTCGTTGACGTAGCGGTTGTTCGGGGAGATCATGGTGGCGGTGAAGCCCTTCTCATACCCGGCTTCTTTCATCAGTTCCTTTGCTTTCTTGACGTCGTAGCGCGGGGTGAGGGCGGGGTTGTAACCAGCATATTCCTTTGGGGAGTTCTGACCGGCAACGGTGGCCCGGCCTTTCATGATCTTTTGCACTATACCGGGATTGTTGATGGCATAATCGATAGCGAGACGCACCTTCGAGCTGGCGAGGGGCGGGCATCTCTTTTCATTGAGCTGCAGGGTGATGATACGGGCCCCCGGCATGGTGATCAGATTGATTTTTTTATCGTTGTTGATACGGTCGAAATCCTGCGGGGGAACGGGCATGATGAAATCTACGTCTCCGGCAAGCAGGGCAGCTACCCTGGTGGCATTTTCACTGATCGGGGTGAGCACAATCTCGTCAATGTTCCCGTGGTTCTTGTCCCAGTAACCGGGGAAGGCCTTGAACAGCCAGCGCTGTCCCTGCTCACGCTCAATTACCTGATAGGGACCGGTGCCGGATTCGTTGGCGTTGGCGAAGGAGTAGTCGGTTTTTATAATGGCATCTTTCGGCTGTCCCTTCTCATCTTTACCGGTGTAAAATTTTGAGTCCATCGGAAAAATGTAGGTACACATGTTCATGGTCAGGCCGTAGGGAACGCTGGTCTTGATATCGACGGTGTAGTCATCAATGATTCCAGCGGCAGTAAAGCTTTCGAAGAGCCCCTTGAAATCCTGACTCTTTTTCAGACGGTCGATGGTCCATGCCACATCTTTGGCGGTGAAGTCGTTGCCGGAGTGAAATTTTACACCTTTGCGCAGATGCATGCGCAGGGTGAGCGGATCAATGCGTTCCCAGGAGGTGGCCAGCCGAGGCTCAAATTCCATTTTTGAAGACCAGCGCACGAGCGGATCAAAGACCATATGGGAATACTGCAGCATGCCGCCGGAGAGCTGAACAAACGGGTCAAGGGAGACCGGGTCGGCGTCCATGGCGAGGCGCAGTGTTTTTGCGCTGACGAAGCTGCCGGTGAGCACGAGGGCACCGGCGAGACAGAGGGAGATAAACTTTTTCTTCACAGCAATCACCTTTGGTTGAAGAGGGGGTCAATGAATGTGCTGACCATGTGGCTGTCGACGAAGGCGAAAGGCCGGTCTGTCCGGCCGTAATGGCGGCGGAGAGGAAAATGATCGACGGTGAGCCTTTCAGGGTATCTTGAAACAGCTTGTATTCGTTCATCTTCGAAGCCCAGAAAGAAATTTACCGCAGGCATTTTGAGTACCGTAGAAATTATTTCCGTGGTTTTTGGAAAAAAATTCGTGAAGGTACTCATACCGACTTGCCGTTCATCACCGGTGTGAGTGATCACGGAGTCTAGCGCTTACCTGGAGTCTAGCGCTTACCTGGAGTCTAGCGCTTACCTCGACGTCTCGTTCCTCGCGTTGTCGGAGGATAAATTTTTGACTGTAACGAAGAAGATGGGCGAAAGACTGGCTCTTCGATGTTCCCTTCATTCATCGGGCGACAGGGGGGCATACTCGCAGACCCTGGATGGGGACGGTGGAACGTCCCGGCGGCAACAGTTCTCTCTGCAATAGAGAGGGAATAAATATAGTACAAAAAAGTAAAAAAAATGGAAACAAGTATTTCTCAAGGGCTGTTTTCCCGCATGGAGCCGGAGTAAAGAAGGGAGGCGGGAGACAGGAGACGGGAGAAAGGGAAAGGCAAAAGACGGTAAGACAGTTTTTACCGCGAAGAACGCGAAGGATCGCGAAGAAAGGCGAAAAACATTTAATAACAGGTCTTTTTATATAAAATGCCTTTTTTCGCATGTTTCGTGCATTAGACGGGAGACGGGAGACAGGAGACAGGAGAAAGGGAAAGGCAAAAGACGGTAAGACAGTTTTTACCGCGAAGAACGCGAAGGATCGCGAAGAAAGGCGAAAAACATTTAATAACAGGTCTTTTTATATAAAATGCCTTTTTCCGCATGTTTCGTGCATTAGACGGGAGACGGGAGACGGGAGACAGGAGAAAGGGAAAGGCAAAAGACGGTAAGACAGTTTTTACCGCGAAGAACGCGAAGAAAGGCGAAAAACATTTAATAACAGGTCTTTTTATATAAAATGCCTTTTTTCGCATGTTTCGTGCATTAGACAGGAGACGGGAGACAGGAGAAAGGGAAAGGCAAAAGACGGTAAGACAGTTTTTACCGCGAAGAACGCGAAGGATCGCGAAGGAAGGCAAAAAGCATTTAAGAACAAAGATTTTTTGTAATTAAAGCGGGAAGGACGAAAAAGGGGAAACGGGAGAAAGGGAAAGGTAAAAGACGGAAAAACAAAGACTGGATGGCCAGCGAAACACACTCAAAACACGAAAGCTTGAGCCTGTAAAGTATTTTGTGTAACTGCTCTTTTTACTCAGGGAACCGTCCCTGATACTCTATCAGAAACCTGTTCATTGCTGGCTTCCAGTTCCTGATCGGTTTCGTCCATCTCTCAGAGGC
>JALNVI010000135.1 GCA_023231425.1 Desulforhopalus sp.
AAAAATGCCTCAATTCGACACCCAGAGAATCATGAGAAATCAAAACGATCTCCACGAAGTTGAAGCCCGCTGCACCGAAGAACAGCCGCCTGCATGCAGTGCGGGATGCCCCCTCGGAATAGACGCACGCGCCTTCGTTCTTGCCATGAGGGAGAAAAGCTTCAGCAAAGCATGGAAGTTGCTGGAAAGGGCCATGCCCCTGCCAGGAGTATCCGTACGCCTCTGCGAAGCCCCCTGCGAAAATTTTTGTTTGCGCGGAGAACTCGGCGACGCGATAGCCATCTCCGCCCTCGAGAAAGTCTGCCTGCGGGAAGCGGAACATTCCACACCCATCCGGCCTCTGCCGGCGCGGGGTAAAAAAGTGCGCTGTATCGGCGGTGGGACCTCTTCTCTCGCCTGTGCATGGGATCTCGCGAAGAAGGGGTACAGTGTGGAAGTTGTTGCCTCTGAAGGTGGTGCCGGAGCCGCATTGAAAGCAATCCTGCCAGAAGGAACTCTGGAAAAAGAGCTCGAAAAAATGGAGAGGATAAACGTACAGTTTCGCACTCTCTCCTCTCTTACGGCAGAAGAACTTGCCACGGATGAAATCGACGCCCTCTATATCGGCTACGATGATTTTACCAGCGGCCTCCCCGCCGATCTGGCCTGTGATGAATTCACCCGCCAGTGCAGTACTCCCCAAATTTTCACCGGTGGTGCCTCGACACAGGACCCATTCATCACAGGACTCTCCGATGGCCGACAGGCAGCACTCTCCATCGAGCGATTTCTGCAGAATGCATCTCTCACCACCGGCCGTTTTCCGTTACGCCACGGACAAACCACCCTTTCTCCGGAGACAGAGGGAATCGAGCACCTGCCACGAATTACCCCCGCCGGTGACACGTATACCGCTGAAGAGGCTGCCGCAGAGGCCGCCCGGTGCATCGACTGCCACTGCCTGCGCTGTGTTCGTGCCTGCGTCTTTCTGCAGGAATATGGTGACTTCCCGCGCAAACACGCCCGAGCCATCTTCAACAACTTCTCCATCTACCAGGGAGTTCACGGCGCCTACTCTCTCATTGACTCCTGCTCCCTCTGCCGTCAGTGTGAAGAGATTTGCCCCACGGACTTCTCCATGGCAGATATCTGCCTTGACGCCCGTGAACGGCTGGTGGAGGCCGGTGATATTCCACCTAATGCCCACTACTTCGCCCTGCAGGAGATGCACCACGCTCAAGAAGAGACAAACCTGCTCCGTCACGCCCCCGGCCACTCCACAAGCAAGGTCCTTTTCTACCCCGGCTGCCAGCTCGCAGCCATGCGTCCGCAACAGGTCTGGACACTGTACAACTACCTTCGCGGAATTGAAGAAGAGACCGGCATCTGGCTCGACTGCTGCGGTGCCCCTGCACACTGGGCGGGTAGAAAAGCAGAAACAGAAGAGATCAACGCCCGTTTTCGTGACCATTGGCTGGAGATGGGCAGTCCAAAGATTATGACCGCCTGCTCCTCCTGTCTTGAACACTTTCGTGAAGCTGGCGGTTTTGAAGTTGATTCGGTGTGGAACCTGCTGGTAAAATTTCCTCCAGAGGGAATCCACGCTGCAGACGTTCCCCTCGCCCTGTCCGATCCCTGCACTGCACGCTGGGACGAAGAGACAAAGGGATCGGTACGCACCCTGTTACAGGATTGCGGGCAGCAGCTTGCTCCCCTTGCCGCTTCTGGCAAAACCACCGAGTGCTGCGGTTTCGGCGGACTGATGGAAAATGCAAACCCGCAACTTGCTCAAAAGGTGATTGAAGCACGGGTCGCCCAGTCCGAACAGCCCTTCCTCACCTGGTGCGCCATGTGCCGCGACCGTCTTGCCAAAACCGGGAAACCGGTCTACCACATTCTTGACCTCCTCTTCCCTTCCCAGGCAGTGGATCCGGCAGAACCGCCCGCCACGATCTCCGAACGCAGGTACAATCGCAACCTGCTGCAAAAGAAATTTCTCGTTGAACTCTATGGCGAAAAAGAGCCCGTCGACAAACCGTGGAACTCAATCGACATCGACATGGAGGAGGATGTACAGTGGCTGCTCGACTCCCGCCACATTCTTGAAGATGACATTCGCCGCACCCTCGCCGCGCGGGAAGAGTCCGGTGCCTTCTTTGTCAACAGCGACGGTCGAGAACGGGCCTCGGCAAAAATCGGCGACGTCACCTTCTGGGTGGAATACCGCCGTGAAGGTAAAACGTACCAGATCCTGCGGGCCTGGAGCCATCGCATGAATCTTGTTAAAGAAGGAGATCAATAATGGATCTGCGCTTTATTCCCGACGATATGAACTGGATTTGCCAGCCCTGCGGTGTGCCTCTTGAAGCGCGAAAGGTAGAGATCACCTACCTCAACGCCTCCTTCCAGGTCGAGTTACCCGTCTGCCCGAAATGCGGTCGGATCATGGTGGAAGAAGATCTCGCCACCGGACGCATGTTTGAGGTAGAGCAGCTGCTTGAAGATAAATAGATGATGAAAGCCCTCTACCTCTCCTCCCCGGTACGCGAGGTTCTGCCCGCCGCCATCCGCCCCGGTGGTCTCAAGCTCACCCGTCGCCTGATGGAACTGGTCGATGTGACCGGACGCACAGTGGTGGACGCGGGTTGCGGCACTGCAGTTTCGCTCTCCCTGCTCCGCGAGGGCGGGGCGGGGAAGCTGTGCGGCATAGACCTGCAGATGGATTTACTGCGGGAAGCACATAAGCGGGGAATTGCCACCGCCTGTGCTCCCATGGAACACCTGCCTCTGGCGGATAACTGCTGCGATCTGCTCCTCTGTGAATGTGCATGGAACCTCAGCAACCGGCAGGCGAGCCTTGCAGAGTTTCGCCGCGTTCTCACGCCGGAAGGATGGCTGGTGATAAGCGACATCTTCTCCCGCAGCGGAAAAACGGCTCAGTGGCCGGTCTCCTGCTGTTTCGCCAGTGCTGCGCCCCTTGCCGTCACCCGCGAACTGGTAACCGGCGCCGGTTTCTCCATTGAAGCACTGGAGGATCACACCCTCCTGCTCAAGCAGACTGCGGCAGAATTTGTCTTTCAATATGGCAGTCTCGAAGGATTCTGGGAACGGGTAACCGGCAACTGTGAATCCGCCCGGGCAGCCTGCTCTGCCGGACACGCCACTCTGCCAGGGCTGTTTCTCCTGCTGGCAAAAAACAGCTCAATAAATTTTTCAGAGGCAACATTATGAGTCAATACGACAGTGACATC
>JALNVI010000136.1 GCA_023231425.1 Desulforhopalus sp.
AATACAGCGTCATGTCTAAGGCTTGTTTCAGCCATAGTCATGGAGGTCTCAGAGGATTGGCTGACAGAAAAAGTATATCTCAAGATGACGCAATAGCCTCTCTGTTGAAGCCCCGTCGGAGACTCCTCTCCGTTATCGCCATTTTCAGGTTGAACTACCGGTCTCGAAGTTGCAAAGATACAAATTACTCCGAAAGGTAATTTTGAATTTACAGAAACAATGTTGCTTTATCTTCATTGAGCCAATCGCAAGAAGTCTGTTTATACGCCGGATAGGAATGATATCTTGCGGCTATGGTACCTTCAGGAGCAGCAACATCCACATGTTTCATTTCATCAGTCATGATTCTCGCCCCTTTTCCCCGCGTTTTTGGCTGAGTAGTCGGGCGGACTGTTTCAGGTCGTCGATATAGTTCTGATCGGCCTTCTGTTGGGCTTCGAGACGGCGTTTTTCAGCAAATTGGTCGTATTGTGTATTGGCATAGTCCAGCGCCTGTTGATGCTTGCGCTCCCAATGTTTTCCAGCACCGGCAATTCCACATCGGCAAGAAATTTATCAAGCAAGACCTCCCAATCGGGCATGAGGATGGTCTGACGGCGTTGGGCGCGGAATTCGGCCTGATCCAGGAACATGACCGTAATGCGGTTGAGAGTGTCGATCTCTTCATGGTCCAGATAGTTTTTGGCAATTCCCACATCGGTTTTCAGCACCCGAGAGCCTTTCCAGTTAGTCAGTCCCATGTTGGGCAATTCTGCCTTGGCCCGTTTGCTGACAATCTCCGCTGCAGTCAGACCCGTGGCGGCATAGTGCATTTTATTCTGCATGGTGGCAAAAAAGAACTGGGTTTCCTTTTCCCCTTCCTGATAGTCACTGGCCAATGCGAAAATATTCTTGATCATCAGATAGACTCGGGCCTCGCTGGCACGAATTTCGCGGATGCGGGTCAGAAGCTCATCAAAATAATCAACGATGCCGGTTTTGCCTTTGAGCCGTTCATCATCCATGGTGAAGCCTTTGACCAGGTACTCGCTGATCCGGTCATTTGCCCATTTGCGGAACTGGCTGCCCCGTCTGGATCGAATCCGGAAACCAACAGCAATGATCATTTCCAGATTATAGTGATCGATCAGCCGTCCGACCTGCCTGCTGCCTTCGGTTTGAACTATTCGGAATTTCCTAATAGTTGCCTCCGGCAGCAGCTCTTCTTCATCATAAATATTGGAAATGTGCTCATTTATGGTCGGGACGGCAACGCCAAAAAGATCGGCCATCCGTTTCTGGCTCAGCCAGACGGTCTCTCCTTCCAGTCTCACCTGAATGGGGGTATTCAGCCCTTTTCCCTGGTATACCAGCAGCTCGCCCTGTGGGCACTTTTCTTCATTTTTCCCCATCACAGCACCTCACTGAGCATGGACATAATTTCTGGAGATAAAATCAGTTAACAATGACCTGCCAGTCAACCAATGCCAGTCTTTCTCGAATTTGCACAAGGGTTGCCAATAGTTCTTGCTCATCCGGCAATCCTCCGTAAACCAACCCACTAAAATCGTTAGTATATGTCGACTTAAGCTGTTGCCAGCAACCTTCAACATCCCTAAAGATCAAAGCTTCTGCTGGGTGATGAACCAACCACTGGTTGTTGTTTCTAAAGCTCAAGACATCATCCTGGGCAACCTTACAGATAAACGGCTCAAATTCATTCGAATTGAAAAATGTTTTCAGTTCGTCGCCCCTTAGCATCTTATGTAAATCATAAATATGGCGAATCTTCATTCTCAAGTCATCTATGGGATTCGCACTGTAGGAAAATCGAACCAAACTCATAATTTTCTCACACAGCGTCCTCGTCAACTCAAGGGTATATACTTGAAAGGGTAACAAGTCATATTCAGCAGCCATATCTTCCTGACTGCGCTCAACCATCATATCGTAAATATATGAAGATACCCGACGAGGGATATAAGGCTCATAATAACCAAACCATGTCGCTTCAACTACAATGACATTCCGAACTTGACCAAAAGTCCCGGTGAAAGTCACAGGATACTGATGTGCAGTCTTACGATTCATGCCCATTTTTCTTGTCAAACCTTCCACCTCAACTTCAGGCAACAAGTGATTAACGACCTGGCTCATTCTCCTTATCTTTTTTTCAGTTGGTTGTCTGTCTCTTCTTCGTCATGCTTAACTACCAGATCAATATCTTCTGAAAAGCGTTCAATAAGACCAAAACATTTTGAAAGAGCAGTTCCACCCTTAAAGACCGTTTGCTCCCCAATAGAATCATGGAAGACAGCATGTAAAGCATATGTCACCCAATAATCTTTCTCTATAAAAATCTCTGGGATACTCAACATCTCTGACGTTATAGTTACTGCCTGTCGAAAAAGCCGTTTGTCTTCATGCAGTCTCATTTGATACTCCACTCAGACGCTGAAGAAAATACACCAGAAACCCCTGGAATTTTATAGATTGTGATGGGGTTTAACGATTTCCTCAGCTTCTCTGTAAGGCTTATTTTGCCCAAACTATCCAAGATAGCTCCAAGTAGAGCTCTGGTTGAAGGGGGATATTTTAATGCAAGCCGAACCAATACCTCCAACTCTTTTCCAGATAACTTTGACATTAAGCTCTGTATAACCTTACAGCTCTGATCTATTTTCGAGTCAGGTATTTTTTTTATAAAACGCAAGACATCAAGTAACTGCAGGAGTGGAATATTTTCTCTCGTGATTGTATTTTTCTGTTTTACAAAAGAAATACTATATTTCCCACGCTTCATTGAGGAACGAACTTCATTCTTTCCAATCTGGATGGTATTACTCACCTGAGTTGTCAAACCCATCGTATTGTAGATACTAAGACCAGTTATATATCCCTCAATCCGCCCATCACGTTCAAGTAAATCCTTGACGACTTGATATTGATTAGGTGGAATTTCTCCAAAAGGAGATTGTTCTGGCTTATAATATTTACCCTTAGCAAGTTTTGCGATTTCTCCAGACGCAGCAAGTCTATTCAAAGCTTTAATCAAGCCCTCCTTGCTCTCTACCATGTCGACAAAATCATTAAAGGTAAAGACATAGCCTTTGGAGAATCTAGCCACC
>JALNVI010000137.1 GCA_023231425.1 Desulforhopalus sp.
CTTTCCTGTTCGGTTCGACTGTCCGGTTCGATTGTCCGGTTAGACGATGAATCACAGGGTCTATGGATCGGGTTATTAAATAAATTCAATAAAACACCAGAGGATTACCTCCTATTCACATTACCTTGGCCAGAAGTTGAATTCAAGTGATAACTGATACAGTCTATCTGCAGTTCCAGAAGAAATCCTGACTCCTTGCTTTTATTTATAGACATGTCTGCCATTATTGTGAATTTTTCAGACAAAAAACCTTTAATAACACGGACTTAATTTAATTTCTGGTGATAGTTTGTGATACACCATGCTTTTCTAACATACACCTCCTTTTGTTTATCAAATACGTCGTAAGTGTTTTGAAATTCAAGCCCTTTCAACGTTTGCTGTTAAATTTATTTATCGTCTTATAAATGTGTTTAATGGTGATACCCATCAGCTTCCTGTGTCTTGAGGAAGTTTTGCTGTAACAACTCTACTGACGTTCTTATTTTATTCTCATTCTTAAGGAATGGCTGGGAGTGCCAGAACGGGTGTCGCAGCCAATTACCCTGGTAATATATTCGTTTATAAGAAATTATTTATCATTGTCAAGGATGGGATTTTATATTTTTTTATTGGTACTTGAGGTGCAGCCGGACTTGTCGTGATATCGAAGAGATTATGAAGGACAGAGGAGTTGGTTTTCGAAAAAGGAAGGAAGTCGTTGGGGGCAGCTGGCGAATGGATAAAAGCTATTTCAAAATCGAATATAATGGGTGTTGTGTATTGATTTGCTGGTACTTAAGTTGACATAACTGACTCTTTACTGACCAGAAATCGGGATAAAGGGGCACCTGAACGATTCTTCAAGGTTCCCTGTGTCTTTCCCAGGAAAAATCATCATTGATGGCAACACTGCCTGTGCCGGGGTCTTTTCCCGGTTCAGGCTTTCCATGGAAAGGATTTCATCCGGTAGATTTACTCCTCATTTTTTGCCGTTAAGGCCGAGAACGCGGCAGACCAATTCGGCAATCATCAGTTCTTCATCTGTTTGTATGACGCGGACCGTAACCCGTCCTGCCCTGGTCGAAATAACGCCTTCATTGGCTGAATTCTTCTTTTCTTCCAGGTCGATACCCAGAAATCCCAGGCCCTCGCAGATCCGGGTGCGCACAAGGGGGGACTTCTCCCCGATGCCACCCGCGAAGATCACGGTGTCGAGTCCCCCCAGGACCGCCGCGAAGCCGCCTATCCATTTTCTGATCTGGTAGCAGAACAGTGCGATTGCTTCAGCTGCCCGTTTGTCCTGTTTTTCAATAGCGAGCAGGTCGCGCATGTCAGAACTGGTCTCCGAGATACCGAGCAGTCCGGACTGAAAATTGACCATCAAATTGAAATCTTTGGCATCAAGACCCTCGGTACGTGCCAGATACCACAGCAGCCCGGGATCAAGATCACCGGAGCGGGTGCCCATCGGTACTCCGGCGGTCGGGGTGAACCCCATGCTGGTATCCACGGGTTTGCCGTTATGTACCGCGGCAAGACTTGCGCCATTGCCGAGGTGGGCGAGGATGATCCGGCCCCGGGCTGCCTGCTTTCCGGCCTGGCGGGCCAGCTCTTCCATGAGGTATGCATACGACAGCCCGTGAAATCCGTACCGTCGAACTCCCAGTGCGTCATAACGTCGCGGGATCGGCAGCATGCGTGCTACCTGCGGCAGGTCATGATGAAAGGCCGTGTCAAAACAGGCGAACTGGGGCAAATCGGGAAAGCGATGATGAAAGGCTTCGGTCAACAGGATCTCCTCCGGCAGATGCTCGGGAGCAAACGGGCTGAGTCGATGGAGTTCCTCAATCATTTCTGTGGTGATCAATTGCGGCTCGCTGTACTTCGGGCCGCCATGTACCATGCGATGCCCCACCGCAGTCAGCGTCTCACATCCAAGGTTCTCCTCGATCCAGTCTATCAGTTTCGCCACGGCCGCCGTGTGATTTGTCGCTGTCACCGATTGCGAAAGGCTGTCTGCCGGGTCTGGGCCTGTAACCCGCAGGATAGCCTCCGATTGTCCGATGCGATCAATTGCGCCCGACAACATCCGGCTCAACGGGTCACTGACCTCGAAGAGTGCGAACTTAATGCTCGACGAACCACCGTTGATCGTCAGGATACGTGGGGTTTCAGACTGCATGGATGGCTTCATGACCGAGTCTCCTGGCCAATTGTTTATTAAAGATCTTCCTGGGGTCACTTCCATGACCTGTTTCCCTTGTTTGTCTTTTGGGTACCTTGAATAATCGGCCATCTTCTTTATTACAGTCAAAAATTTATCCTCCTACAAAGCGAGGAACGAGACGTCGAGGTAATCGCTATACTCCGATATCAAAGCTGGCTGTAATACATTTCCCCTGTGCCTTGAATATGAACGAAATACAAGCCGTTTCAAGGTCCCTGGATATCAAAGTCGAGAAAACCGCGTCGTTTCATGATTTTCCCCTGGAAAGAAGGGAAATTTTGCTGAAACCAAACCTTAAGTTTATCACTTCCTGCTAAGTTTGTCTCTTTTTTCAACAACTTGTTTAAGGGTGATGCCAAGAATCTCTCTATGTCCAGAAAAAGTATTGCCGTAACAGCCCCCTGCGTTCTCATTTTGTCTTTTTTAAAAGGGCCCCATTCATTTTGTAAACAGACTCTGGGTAACTACTTGATCTTATTCGTAATGATTGGCGAATTCTGGTTTTCTGACATGGTGTTTATTTTTTTATCCCGAGAGCTTATCAGCACAGTGTTACGGAGTCTTTCACCGAAAAGAGTGGACTGGGGAGTGCCCGATATCCTTTGCTCTCTAATTATGATCTGCTTCTTTTTTTTGATTTATTTTGATATAGTGTTTTTTGTAAGGTTCAGTTGATGGCAGCTCATTTATAGCCTTTGGACACGGCCTGACAACTCTTTCCAAAATAAATTTGAGCCTTCCTTTTTTCAAGAAAATACAGTCTTCTTCAGTTGCCTGCAGAGGCTATATATTTATTATGGGTACCCTTATACGAATTCAGGAGTGACGGCTGCTGTTAACGCTCTTTTTAGGAAGGTCTGTGGTAAAAAAATCGCAGGGACCACTATGAAAAA
>JALNVI010000138.1 GCA_023231425.1 Desulforhopalus sp.
ATATTCACGGTTGTTCTTGAAGCCGTCGAAAAAGTGTTCGGCATCGTAGAAGAGCTGATCAACCTGTGGCTTCAACCAGGAAAGACTGCTCTCAATGATCTCAAGGTTTTGTGTCAGTGAGATGCCAAGAGCTTCAGTGGCGTGGATATCCCAGCTTTTGCCGAAAATGGTTAATACCGGGCATTCGGCAGCGACAAGTGCCTGAAGATTGGCATCTTTCTCCGGTGCGTGGTTGATGTGGCGGGTGGAGCCGAAGGCCGCAAGTTTTGCGTGGGAGAGAGTCTTCTTGCGAATTTCTTTAAAAAACTCTTCGGAAACTGGATTGGAGCCCGGCCATCCACCTTCAATATAATCAATGCCGAAGTCGTCGAGGGCACAGGTTATCTTCAGCTTGTCAGAAACAGAGATGTTGAAGTTTTCTGCCTGAGTGCCATCACGCAGGGTTGTATCGTAGATCTCTATAAATGTGCTCATCAGGTGTTCCTCGTTAAAAAAAGATGTAAACCGTCAGAATACGGTTTTTACCTTGAAAATGCAAGATGCAGCAGAATGAAGGTGTAATCTTGCGCAACAGGGTTTTTTTGATTACCATTAGACCAGTGGTAAAGACATGATATCAGGGTCTTCGCAGTGCAGGTTCAGCGGAAAAAGGTCTTACGGGTGTAAAGCCGTTGCTGTTCCCCCGCTATTCCGTGATAAACCTGTTTTTTTAAACCTCAATATAAACACGACGCAACTATGAGTTTGAAACCAATCAAGCCGAAACGTATTTCCGATCAGGTCTTTGAGCAGCTCCGTGAACTGATCTACAGAGGCGATTTTAAACCGGGTGAGCAGATTCCCCCGGAGCGTGATCTTGCGCAGTCCATGGAAGTGAGCCGGACCTCGGTGCGGAACGCCATCAATAAACTGGTCACCATGGGGCTGCTGGAACACCGCCAGGGGCAGGGTACCTTCGTCAGCTCGCCCGAGAGCCGTGAAGGAAATCCCCTTGTCGCGGCTATGGGAGCGGACGAGGCCTCCATCGACGATCTGCTCGAAGTGCGGCTGGGCCTGGAGTGTAATTCCGCCATGCTTGCGGCTATGCGGGCATCGCAAGTTGATATCAATGCCATGCGTAAAGCCCTTGAGGAGATGGAAGAGGATCTACGGATGACTGATAAAATTTCACCGGAGTCCGATGTCGCCTTTCACATGGCCATTACCTTCGCCACCCGTAATCCTGTGGTCATTCATCTGATGCGCAGTTTCTACGATTTCCTCTTTGTCGGGATCAAGACCAACCTGGTTCATCTTTATCTTGAACGTCCAATGCTTGACGAAGTGATGACGCAGCATCGGCTGATCTTCAAGTGCATCGAATCCCGCGATGGTGACGGCGCGCTCGAAGCGATGAAAGAGCACATCCTCTTCGTAAAACACTTTTTCAAGAAGAAACAGTTCTGAGATTTTTTCGGCTGAATTTTTATTTCCCCGATTTCCCTTCACTTGAGGAAAGTCGGGGATTTTTTTTGTCTACAGGAGAAAAACGTGGTCAGGTTGCTGAAACGGCCCGGGCCGCGATACCCCCGGACTTTTATTCTGTCGGGGGCTTTGTGGGGAGCTTGAAACAGCTTGTATTTCGTTCATCTTCAAGGCACCCTTTTGCTTTTATCTTGGGTGGTGAGCAGGCGGTGGAGGTAGACAAGCCCTCCACACGTTGAATAGCTCGTGGTCAGGGCAAAGAAGAGCAGGGCGAGGGAGCGGGTCTCCAGCTCGCCCATGCCAACACTGCCGAAAAAGAAGATATACCCGGCGTCTCGCAGGCCGATGCCGTTGATGGAGATGGGCAGGGTTTCCATCAGGGTGATGAGGGGAACGAACATGCAGAAATAGATAAAACTGGTGTGGCAGTGGATGACCTGCGACAGCATGTAGACAATAGTGCAGACAGAGAACTGGAAAAGAAAGGAGAGGAGCATGGCCCGTACGAGAAGTCTGCGGTCCGCACCGTACACCGAGGCCGAGAGCAGCAGCTTGTCAGCCAGTCTGCGGATAAGGGGAATATTATCAAGACGGCAAATGGAGAGCACGGCGTTGAAGGGCTTTTGGGTAAAGAGGGACCAGAGCACCAGCAGCATCGCCGCCAGCAGGCTCAGCGGGATGAGAAAAAACCAGGGATTGCCGAGGCGGGAACCCACCAGCATGGAGCTCACTACACCGAGGCAGACCATTGCCAGAAGCCCGGAGAGACGGTCTGCGAGTACGGAGACTGCGGTTCGGGCGGTCTGCTGGCTGCGACTGGCCACATCGACAATGCGGTAGGAGTCTCCTCCGATATTGGAGGGGAGAAACATATTGTAGAAGCTGCCGATCATATAAGAGGCGGTGAGGGTTGTGAGCGGCAGGTCGATGCCGTCACTCTGCAGAAACATGCGCCATTTGGCGGCGGAGATCACGGTGTTGACGAGAAGCAGCACGGCGATGGGCAGCAGCCAGAGAAAATTGGCTCCGGCGAGTACAGCCGCCATGTCCTTAAGAGGAATCTTGCGGTAGAGCAGGAAGATCAGGCCGAGACTGATGAGGAGTTTGGCGGCTGTGAGGAGTTGTTTCTTCATTCTCCGCGCCTTTTCACAACCTTTGCCGGGACGCCAAGGCAGACGACGTTTTCCGGTACCGATCTGGTGACCACTGCGCCGGTGCCGGCGATGGAGCCGCGCCCCATCTTTACCCCGCCGAGTACGCTGACGTTGGCACCAAGCCAGACGTTGCCTGCCAGCTCAATACCGCCATCATTTTGTATTCCCTGTTCACGAATCAGTTTTTCGAGATCGTCGCTGTTGTAATTGCCCCCGGCAATAACCAGACTGCGCTGGCCGAGGATACAGTCTTCACCGATGACCACCGGGCAGCCGTGGGTGGACTGGACAATGGCCTGAGTGTTGATTCCGGTGTTGGCCCCGATGGTGATGGAGCCCTCCTTGCAGGAGAGGGTGATGTCGTTGGAGAGCATGACGTTGTCGCCCAGCTCTATGGCCCGTTCACCTGTCCCGCGGCCATCGAGTACACACCTTTCACTTATCACCACCGC
>JALNVI010000139.1 GCA_023231425.1 Desulforhopalus sp.
CAATATAAACCGCCCAGGTGGAGATGGGGATCAGGACACAGACCGGAGCTGCTGTGGAGTCTACGATGTAGGCCAGCATCTCCCGGGGAACTTTGTGTTTGTCAGTAATCGGTGACATGCAGGCACCGACGGTCAGCGAGTTAAGATAGTCATCAATGAAGATGACGACTCCGAGCAGCCAGGTCCACAACAGGGTTCCCTTGCGGGACTTTGCCCGTTTCGACACCCAGCGGGCAAACGCTTCGGCACCGCCGCTGCGCTCAATCAGAGCGATAATGGAACCCATCAGACCACAGACGATAAACAGCCACTGCGTGTCATCGTTGGTCATCACCTTCAGCAGGCTTTCGTTCATAGTGCCAAAGAAAGCACCTTTGGCGGACATCATGAAGGCCAGCAGAGAGGCAAGGGTCAACCCTTCGAGAATACGTTTTGTTGCGAGAATAAATGTGAGAAGAAATGCAGCAGGAATACAGCAGATCACCCCAAAATCAGCTTTGTTATCCGGCGATATGAGAATCGAGAGGATAAAAACAAGGGCGACAAGGGAATATTCGACGATAAACTTGTTCTTTGACAGCAGAAAACCCATGGGATATGGGGATTCAGGAGAAACAGACGTTTCAGTAACTGCCTCATCATTTTCCACTTTTCTTTTAACCATTACTAATCTCCTTCGAGCAGCGGAGGGGGGATTCCCTCCACAGGAACAGGACCATCTGAAAAGACCCCTTTCAGCAGTCCCAATGATCAGGCGGTGTCCGCCAGTTTCTCCTCCAGGCATCTGTACTCTTCACCAGTCAACTCAAATCTCCTTTTGCACATATTTTGACAGTTGCCTCCCATATGGAAGCGAGCCTCTTTCCCCGAAATCGGGCCATCACTGGAGTGCCTGAAAAGCGCGACAGGCGGAGAAAAAGGCATTATCTGCAATCAAATCAGCATGATTTCCCAACAACGATACTTACAGTTTTGTGTTTTTATTCTATTCGCAGGAAACATGCAACAAACAAACTAAAACTTAGATATTCATTGCATAGATGATATAAAAGGGCGTTTATGTCGCGCAGTCATGGCGAATTTCGATATTTTCTGCAGAAACGTGCACTGCTGTTAAAGACCTTGCCAAAATTTCATTTGTTTGTCAGGAAGAAGACAGGAAAACTCGACATATTGAGAACAGACGAGACGACCCGGTAAAAAGGAGGCAGGAGGCCGGGAAAAGCAAAAGGTCTTTGTAGAGACAACCAGTTTGGGCGTCTTTAGCACAACAGGTGTCTCATCCCACAACGAACGTCTCTGCAGTGGAATTAATGTATCATCCTGTTTGTCCATCCATGATCGCCCCAAAAAAATGGCCATGTTTTTTGGTGTAAAGGGAATTACTCAGAGCGCTCTTCTGAAGGATCGAGTTCATACTCACCATAGTCGTAACGTTCTTTCACATACTTCAGCACCATAACCATATCGGTGTCCACCACGCCCTCTTCGACATTGATACGGTCGATCAGCACCCTCGCCTCGCTCATGCCTTTAACGAAGAAGGATGCCTCAAAATCTGCGCTGCCTGAAACTCGGGCAACGTAGAAGAGTTGCGGCAGTGAAAAGAGAAAAGAGCCCACCTCACGGAGATGTTTTATATCTACTTTGAGGCGAATCGTCCCCTCAATACCGTTCCCAAGTTTGAGCGGATCAACAATGCCAACAATCTGAAAGAAATCGCTTTTCAGCAGCTTCTGCAGACGGTAGCGAACGGTATTTTCGGATACTCCGCTCAGGCGGGCAATCTCCGTGTTGGCCATTCTGCCATTTTTCTGCAGCAGCTTGAGAATAGTAACGTCCGTTGCATCAAGTTTCATCGCAGGCGCTCCTCACCCCACAGGGCATTAAAAAGGGCATTCTTTATTCTCTCCAGGATTCAGCTCACTTCATACAGGAAACCTGCATGAAATTTTTCTGCCACAAAGCAGGAATCCATCCCCCGAGAAATTCCAGGGGATGGATTCTTCAGAACAATATTCTCACACAGACCTATCCCTTCAAGGCCGCCAGCACCTTGTCCGGCGTGGCGGGCAGTTCCCGCACCCGAACACCGGCAGCATTGGCAATAGCATTCATGATAGAGGCATGGGGAGAGGAGAGAGGCAGTTCGCCCGCCCCGGAGGCCCCGAACGGCCCGTTTTCCCGTGGAGTTTCAAAATATTCCAGTTCAAACTCATCCGGAATATCTGTGCTGTAAGGCAGACCGCAGTGGAGAAGATCGGTATGTTTCCGCAGATCTTCAAAATTCTCACTGAGAGCAAACCCAACCCCCTGGGCCAGACCACCCATCATTTGACCATCCACAGAGTTTTTATTGATAACCTTGCCGACATCAACAGCCATGGTCATCTTCTTCACCTCCGTCCTGCCGGTGTTGATATCAACAACCACCTCGGACATTATCATGCCATACATATACATTGCTATGGGATTACACTGCGAGGTCTTTTCATCAATCATGGTACAGAATTCGCTGGTGGAGAATTCCCCTTTATAGAGGAGATCTTTCCCTTCAGCCACCATATTATCGTAACTGCGATAGCTGCCGTCATCTTTACGCATGCCATCAAGCATTTTCTCGCAGGCGTCTTTCATGGCATTGCCGAAATAGACCTGCCCGCGACTTCCTGCAGAAAGTCCGCCATTCGGAGCAGTGGCGGTATCATTCAAGACAAATCTGATCTTCTCCACAGGGATTCCAAGGGGACGCAGCGCCTCGTGGACAATGGTCAGCGTTCCCATATCGGCGCCCTGCCCGTGATCCTGCCAGCAGTTATAGACCACCGCACCGCCGTCCGCCTGCAGCTCAACCCAGGCCTCGGAGGCGTCTTCAAAGTCTCCGCCCACGGAGTAGGTGGCAAGGGAGACGCCCACACCGCATTTTTTATCAGAGGTGGAATTCTGCTTCGCCTTTTCCAGCGCCGCCTGATACTTCGGACGCAGCCAGTCAATCATCTCCGGCAGCGAGAACGTCAACGGCGAACAGCCGAGGGGCGTGGTGGAGCCGGGCCGATACACA
>JALNVI010000140.1 GCA_023231425.1 Desulforhopalus sp.
ATGCACGACCAATGACAGGATATTTATCATCCCATTTTTCCATGAATGCTTTGAGGTTCAACCCTGCGTCCTCTTCAGAAATGGACTGATAAATATCCTTAAGGTTTGCAGCGACAGCTTTGCCCCTTCATTTTCGGACAGCCACATGCCGAGGCACTCTTTTTTACCCTCTGCTGTGATTCCCAGTGCCAGACAGAGTGCCTTTTGGATTACACGGCGTTCCTGCCGGACTTTCACTACGATGCAATCCAGAGATGGGATACAAAGTCTCCAGCGGCCTGTTCTGCCAGGTGATGACCTGTTCGTACACGCCCTCTGTTACTTGTGATACAATCGTCGGGGAGACCTCAGCCCCCTACATCTCTTGAATTGCAGCAGAGATATCCCGTGTAGTCATCCCACGGGCGTAGAGACTGATGAGCTGAGGCTCGAATGAACCCATCCGATCGCGCGGAGTCTGGATTCTGCTCCTTCCCTTCTCTCTTTGCAGCCTTTGTGGAAGGTGCCATTACGGCTGTTGCCGGTGTTGTGACTGGATGGCGAATGTTTGGTATAACCAGGGTGTGCGTCCAGCTCTCGATTTTTTGGACTATTTTTTAAATTAAACAGGGAATTGCTGCTGTTGTTCTCTCTTTACTCTTCGTGTCCTTCGCGTTCTTCGCGGTAAAATTCTTTGTCTTTTCCCATAGCTTTTTGAGGAGTTACGGTTTTCCTCTATAAACTGCTTTTTTTTTCTCATGTTTAGCGTATTTTTTTGTTGGCAAAAAATCTTTTTGCTCTTCCGTTTTTCACAAGGGTATCTTGAACCCCCTGTGTGTCAGGATCCTTTTTTGACTGTAACGAAGAAGATGGGCTATTATTCAAGGTTCCCATTCAAGACTTTTTGTAAAAAGAAGGAGGTTGTGATGATACGAAAAATAATGGTGCTATGCAGCATTGTCCCCATCTTGTTTGTCATGCTGCCCGTCGGGACGGTAGTTGCGGAGGGGCTGGAGAGTATATGGGGAAAGCTGCACGGCGATCTTTCGGATGCGGTGGGGAAGCTGGAGGAGCGCTCTGCAGTGCCGGATTCAAGCTGGAACCCCTTCACTCCGGACAAGGTGAGTGTTGATTCTGATATTGATGACACCCTTGACGAGGTCGTTGAACTGCTGGGAGCAGCAGATATCTCGCAGATCAAGAAGGAGATTGACGAACTGCAGAAGGATATCCGCACAATTCATAAAAAACAGGCAAGTCTGAGGACCAGGCGGATTGGCGCACCGGAAACAGTGGAAAGATGGAAGGTGTGGGAGAAGGATCAGGTGGAGATTGATGAAGATGTTACCACCCTCGGCGTGCGGTTGAAGGAGGACCGTCGGCAGCTTGAGCTGAAGATTGATGCCCTCACCGCAGCCATCGCCAGTCTTGGGATTCAGATCAATCGCGACCAGGTGGAGACCCTCGTATATTCGGTTTCCGGCGACGACGATATTCAGCGCATTGCCGTCTTTAACAATATTAAATTGATCACTGTTGAATTGCAGCGGCTTACCCTTGAGTCAAGGGAGAATCCGGAGATGGCCCGCCGCTACTACGGAATGCATACCCTGTTGCTGCGCTCACTGATTAATTTCTATCAGCAGTGTGAGACGCGCATTGATGAGGAGTATCTCAAGCGGATCGGGGAGATAGTCACCCGGCAGAGCGAGCTTATTGAGGAGACCAGAGCGAAGATGGCCGCCGAACCGGAAAAGTTTCGTGCAACCTACCGGACCAACCTTGCTGCCCAGCGTCTCACAATCCGCACGGCGCAACTCTACGGCGGCTATTTGCGCAAGAACCGCGAGCGTATCGCTGAGGCCAGAGAAAAGGTAAATCACGAATATATGGCGGCGATGAATACGTGGGAGACGGTGCAGGCGGCGCGTGATCTCATCACCCTGATGCAGAATGCCGACACCATGCTTGGCCGTCTCTCGGCGGTGCAGACCCCGGAGTTAATGGTCTTTGAGAATGCGCAGATGAAGGAGGAATTTCGTAAATTGACGGAGACGTTGAACGGAGAGTAGGTGTGGATGCCTGGGATGAAGGGATGCCGAAAGAAAAAGGAGGCAGGAAAAAGGAGGCAGGAAAGAGCAGGACAACAAAATCCGATGACGTCCGTTGCGGGAGAAGGCTGTTGACAAAAAAAATTACCGCGAAGAACGCGAAGAGTAAAGAGAGAACAACAGCAATTTCCTGTTTAAGGTAAAAAATATTTTTCTCAAATGTTTTCCTGATTAGCGCTGATCTTCAGCCAGTCGTAACCAGGCCTCAGTCTTTGGACTTGTCTGGCAGCCCGCAAAGAGAAGACGTGGCAGGATACTCGCCAAATCGAATCTCCGGTTGAATCGATACTGAACCTCGGACAAGTAGCGATGGGCATACTTGTCAAATTTGAATCCGTGGTAATTACCATCGAGAGAAGACTTCAGGTTTCCCAAGATCGTATTGACCCAATGAAAACAATCCATATCGGTGCTTTTGCGCTGGGTGCCGACAACTTCACGTTGATGGATGCAGCCAACCGTTTTAACGGCTCGAAAGCAAGCCAGACCGTCGGAAACGACTGTTGCGGACGCTTTTAGATGTTGCTTGGCCCATGCTTTCTTCAGCCAGGCTGAATGTTGTAACGGTCGTAAAAATGGCTCGATCAGGGTGCCCCTGAGAGTTCGTCCCCACCGCTGCGATAAAGGGAATCTTGTTTTCTGAACCTCGCCTGGACTTGCCACCAGTGCGTTCGCCGCCGAGATAGGCATCGTCAATTTCAACGCGATCAGCAAGCACCGTTGTGGCTTCGCGCTCATGCATAACCTGCATCAGCTTGTGCTTCATTCGCCAGACAGTACCGTAGACGCCGATCCTGCGCATAGGCTCCAGTGTCGAAATACTGGTTTTGGTCTGTGTTAGAAAGAACAAAGCCTGAAACCATAGAGACATCGGCAACCTGGTCGCATGGAAAATCGTTCCGCTCGTCAAGGTCACCTGTTTATGGCAGCGGTTACATTGAAATGTTTTGACCCGACCATG
>JALNVI010000141.1 GCA_023231425.1 Desulforhopalus sp.
GCCTTATCCTCTACCAGTGAACAGCTGATAGTCATCTCGGCTTCGCTTCCGCAGTTCTCACATTTACACACTTGTTTAAAAGTTTTTTCTGCCATCTGCATTCCTCCTGAGGGTTGAATGTCAGGGGCTCTTCGCCCCCTATGGTTTTCTTTATTTGTGCGTTAGCATGCACATACAAAGAAACTTCCGCAGAGAAACTTCTTTCATTACACACCTTAGTCTGCGGGGGAAAAAATCTTTTTCGGCCCTACATTTTGAGAAGGCCCAATCATCTGGAATATCTGGAAAAAGTGGCTCCTGGAAGGACGTTATTTCCAAGATCTCCTTCTTCAGAAGATAAATATAACCACAGGGATATTCCATTTTCTCTGACTCCCTGAGCGGTCTTCCTTGACAGGGACCGTTAAACAACTGCCAACTTAAAGTTGCCCGTCTGAAAAGTGTGGATGCAGATCGTTCAAAACGGACGAACCAAACCACAAAATAATGATAAAAATTATTCTTGTTGCTGTCAATGAAAAAACATGAAAATATAGGGACATAATCCTTGTTGCGGGTGGGGTTTTAAGAAATAAAATGTTAAAATTATCAGCATGGTACGTTTGAAAAGAGGGGGGAATTTCTGGCTGTAATAAATTTTCTTCCGTGTCTTGAATATGAACGAAATACAAGCATATTCAAGGTCCCTGAAAAACACCTGGCAAAAAGCTGGGGAGAGCATAATGATTGAACATGATACCAAAAGCATGAAGAGTGCCGGAAAAGTACGATGGCAGAAACTGCCTGTGCTGGTTTGCGTTGGGCTGCTGACAGGGATGTTGAGCGCAGTGACAGTGGCTGTCGCAGATAGCGAGTGGAAGCCCTTGATCTCAGCGGAAGATTCGTCAGTGGTCTACGAACCTTCTGCCGTTCGCCAATTGCCCGACGGAGGGCTGTTGCTCGTACAGGATGAGTCCGATGATCCCTTCGTAACAGTGCAACTTGCTCCGGATGATCGAGGAATTACTTTCCAACGGCCGCTCCTCGCTGAGCAGGCTCAGCCGTCTGGGATCCCTGACCGGGCTGAGCCGTCACGCGGTCTGGAAGACCTGGAGGATCTGGAAGGGCTGGCAGCTGGGCTTGACGGTTACCTGTATGCGATTACCTCTCACTCCCGCACCGAATCCGGTGAGCGTCGAAAATCCCGTGAAAGGTTTGTGCGCCTGCGCATTGAGAACGGGCAGATTCGCGACTATGCAGTTTTCGGCAAACTGCGGAAGGCGATCATTACGGCGTATCCTGAATTAAAGGCGACCGCTCGCTCAGGTCACGACAAGGGGCAGAAAGGATTCAACATCGAAGGGCTGTGCTTACCGCGGGACAGGAGGGGGCTGTTTATTGGCCTTCGATCTCCGATCCTTGACGGTCATTCGCTGATTTTGGTTATGCGCAACCCGGCGGCCGTATTTGATCACGGTGAAGATCCGGTGTTTGCGGCTGAACCGCTGCGATTGGATCTGGACAAAGGAGGTATTCGCGCTATGACTTACGTGCCGAGGCTTGACAGCTACCTGCTGATTACTCAAAAGGCCAGGAAGAAGGGTACATCTGATCGGCCGTTTCGGCTTTGGTTGTGGGACGGGCGCGATGGCGCTGCGGTGCGTCCACTGGAGCTTCCTGACATAAGCCTTCGTAATAGCGAAGGCATCACGCCGGTCCGCCTCGGCGGACGTGATTACCTGCTGCTGGTAAGTGATGACGGAAACCGCAGTCGAAATATTCCCGGTCACTATATGTTATTGCCCCTGGCAGCCCTTGGGTTACCGCTGCAGCCTGAATAACCGGGCCTCCCATCCCCGCTTTGATGTTAATTCTGTCCGCTTTCCGCTGCCGACCTGAAAGGCCACGCCAGGCTCGTGGAACGGGTACAGGCTCATAGATCAAACAAAAAGAATTTCACAAACCAACTATAATGACTGGTAAAAGAGGATACGGTTCCGTTGCTGCTTAACTCCAGTGTTCCTCCTTTTCTTGAGGCCGAGAATTGAATATTCATATTCGCAATGAGAATGCAGGTGATTTTGCGCCAATACACCGAGTCACTGACCTGGCCTTCAGGGATGCTCCCCATACTGACCATACCGAGCAATTTATTGTTGATGCGCTTCGGTGGAACGAGGTATTGACCATCTCCAGGGTCGCAGAATCGGATGGAGAGGTCGTTGGTCATGTTGCTGTTTCTCCCGTCACTATTGCTGATGGAGCTGTTGGCTGGTTTGGGCTTGGGCCAATCTCTGTACTACCCGAATTGCAGGGGCAGGGTATAGGCTCTAAACTCATGAAAAGTGTGCTTGCTGATCTTGAGGCGAGGGGTGCTGCAGGTTGCGTAGTGCTCGGAGATCCTGGCTATTACGGGCGCTTCGGGTTCAAAGTTGTTGAGGGGCTCATTTTGTCTGGCGTGCCAGCAGAGTACTTTCAAGCAAAGTCCTTTGATGGCCACTTTCCGAAAGGGGAGGTGGTATACCATGAGGCTTTCTCGGCACAGAGTTAACAGTAATCGGCTGTCCCGCGACCGATTTTCCGCAGCTTCATGGCTCCAAAATGGTGCATGAGTTGGGCGTCCGGGATTAGAATGACATGCAGCCCTGCTGAAAAAGAAGGAAATAGCCTGTGCAAAACCGCTGAAAATTGATTCTAAACAATATTACAGATAAGGAGCTGATATGTCAGATATGCAAAATAATGAAAAACAGGAAGTAACAATTGTTGATATAAAAATGCCGTTTCTCTCTATGGTCATTTTTCTCGTGAAACTCGCAATCGCTTCAATTCCGGCGGTTATGATTCTATCGGTTCTCTTTATGATTTTTGGAGCAATATTTGGGGGCGCATTTCAGGGAATGATGGGAATGGGACATTATTAACGGAAACAGCGAATAATCGCCCATCTTCTTTGGTACAGCCAGAATTTTACCGCGAAGGACGCGAAGAAGATGGCGAAAGACTGATTATTCAAGGTTCCCTAAAGATATAACA
>JALNVI010000142.1 GCA_023231425.1 Desulforhopalus sp.
CTCAGATGCGACCATCCTCAGTTCGGCGGCCTCTGGTTGTGATAATTTCCGCCATGCCATTACGCAGATGCCGTACGGTTTTCTTGGTGCACTTATTACCGCAGGTCTTTTCCTGTTCACAGGGTATTTTTAAGAAACAGGTTCCCTGAGGTCCTGTGAGCGAGGGGGATCCCTGGCCGGAACCGTACAGGTTCAGAAAGAAAAGCCGAAGCCGGAGTTTCCCTGAGGGAGACTCCGGCTTCGGCTTTTTCCATTTAAGGGACCCTTAAGATCTTTTCTCTACTGCAATTATGGAGAATGCATCCCCGGCACTCTTCTCGGCTGGTTGCAGTGGTTTTTTACTGAATGTTCAGTGGTTTTTGTAAAGGTTGTTTTTTTCTTTATAATAGCCATATTTCAGGGAGTTAAAGAATTTACAGGGTGGAGGGGCTCTCTCTTGTGAGAAACACATTCTAAACACCCTTTAAGTAAAATATTATTGGGAAAATAATCGAATTACGCCATTTCTGCGTGAAAAATACATGTCGGATAGTGCTTTTATAGCGAAATTCGCCATGATTGCTTGACAGTCTCTTTTCGTCATGTCATATTTGTAACGAATATCAATTTTGAGATATGTTCTGTCCCTGTTCCTTCCGCAGCAGATTCTTTTTCTTGTTGTGTTTCTGTAGTTACCAAAAAAACGTGGGATTCAAACCAGATTTATTCTGCAGGTTGTTTTTGAATGGCAGAAAAATAAAACAAAACTGTGAATTTGATTATTCCTGAAGTGTTGTTTTGCTCAGGTCGTAAAAAACCATCGTTTCTCTACGTTGCCGCTGGCTTTCCTCTTCTTTTGCGAAGCTTTCGCTCCGGCTCGACGAGAGACCTGCTCTCATGCGAATGGTTTGAGAGTTGTCTATTCAAACACTTACCAAAGGAGATTTCCCATGGCTGACCAGAACCCTGCAGCGCGCGATCTTGATGCTGCTTACGCTGAGGCAAAGAAAATGAGTGAGATAATTCTCACTCCCGAAGAAAAATTAGGGGACGCGGATCGCAAATGGGTGGCTCAGGGGGTGTCGGAGAACTTTGCCAATCACGTCAATAAAGGTTTTCTTGAATATCGTAAATCCGTTACCGAAACCGAAGACTTCGCACTTACCGACTGGTACGGACAGGGATCAATGCTGCGCGATGTTATGGGACGTGAATATATCGATATGCTTGGTGGCTATGGCCTGTATGGACCGGGTATCCGCCATCCGAAAATTGTTGCTGCAGTGAAGGCTCAGCTTGATCGCAGTCCTCAGTACAGCCAGGAAATGCTCGATCCGCTGCGTGCCCAGCTCGCCAAAGTTATCGCCAAACTGACTCCTGGCGATATCCAGTATGGTTTCTTTGCAAACTCCGGGACTGAAGCGGTGGATGGAGCGATGAAACTGGCCAAGCTCTATACAGGTAAAAAGGGTTTTATCTCCACAATTGGCGCCTTCCATGGCAAGTCTCTTGGGGCGCTTTCTCTGCTTGGCAAATCAGTCTATCGCGAACCCGTACTGCCCCTGCTGGAAGGTGTGCAGCATGTGCCTTACGGAGATGCGGACGCCGTAGAAAGATTGCTGCAACTCGCAGAAACCGTTGGGCGGGACATTGCCGCCGTGGTTGCTGAGCCGATCCAGGGTGAGGCAGGCGCTGTTGTGCCTCCGGAGGATTACTGGCCGAGACTGCGTGAGATCTGTACCCGCCATGAGGTTCTTCTCATCGCCGATGAGGTTCAGACTGGCTTTGGCCGCACCGGGGAAATCTTTGGTGTGGATCACTGGGGTGTGACCCCGGATATCATGTGTTTCGGCAAGGCTCTCGGTGGCGGGGTTGTTGCGATGTCTGGTTTCTTCTCTACCGCAAAAATCTGGAAGTGCATGGAGCCCAATCCGTTCATGCATACCACTACCACCGGTGGGAACCCGCTGGCCTGTGCGGCCGCTCTGGCAGCAGTTACTGTTCTTCTTGATGAAAAACTGGCTGATCAGGCGAAGGAAAAAGGGCAATACATCCTCGAAAAAGTCGGCGCGATGCAGAAAAAATACCCGAAAATCCTCAAAGAGATTCGGGGACGTGGTTTGCTGCTGGCAATGGTTTTTGAGAATGATGAGATTGGTTACAAAGTTGCTTCCGGGCTCTTCAGCCGCAACGTGCTCGTCGCCGGAACTTTGACTAATTCAACAACTATCCGTCTGGAACCAGCTCTCACGATTCCCTATGAGCTGTTAGACAAGGTAATGGTACTGCTTGAAGAAACTCTGGCCAGTATCGCTTGATCAATGGGGTATGTGAGAAGAACAACTTTCTCACATACCCCACTTCCAATGGCGGTAAACATCCTGCCATTTCAAGGAGACGTATTGATGGCAAAAAGAAAGGCGGAGCATGCAAAAGAAAAAAACGCAAAAGTAAGGCAAGAATCCCATGTTCAGGTTGAAGCACCGCATCTCGCGAGCGTTCTGCTGACTAAAAACAAATTTATCGTCGAGTATTCCCTTGTCGCCTTCGTTTTTATCCTCTCGATTCTCATCTCGCCGGATAATAAAGCGGATTTTGGGGTGATATGCTGTATCCCTGCTGCATTTCTTCTCACATTTATTCTCGCAACAAAACGTATTCTCGAAGGGCTGACCCTTGCATCTCTACTGGCCTTCATGATGTCCGCCAAAGGTGCTTTCTTTGGCACCATGAACGAAAGCCTGCTGAAGGTGATGACCGACGATGACACGCAGTGGCTGTTTATCGTCTGTGGTCTGATGGGTTCTATTATCGCTCTGATTGAGCGCAGCGGCGGTGCCGAAGCGTTTGCCCGCTGGGTGTCGAAACGGGCAAAGACCCGCAGGGGAACCCTGCTGTGGACCTGGCTGCTCGGGGTCGTCATCTTCATCGATGATTATCTGAACTCGTTGACCGTCGGTTCCTGCATGTCACCGATTAC
>JALNVI010000143.1 GCA_023231425.1 Desulforhopalus sp.
GTCACCGCCACTGCCATGGATACCGAAATGGGTAAAATTGCCCATCAGATCCACACTGCGGCCGACAGCCGTACACCACTTCAGGTGAAACTCGCCCAGCTGAGCCGCGTCCTTACCTGGGGGGTTCTGAGCATCTGCACCTTTATCTTCGCCTTCAGCCTGATTCGGAGCGGAGACGTCACCACGGCCCTGGTACTGGATACCTTCATGCTGGCGGTATCTCTCGCAGTCGCCGCCATTCCGGAAGGCCTCGTAGCCGTAGTAACCATCGTCCTTTCCATTGGTGTTACCAGGATGTCCAGACGCAATGCCGTTGTCCGCAAGATGACGGCGGTGGAGACACTGGGCTGCACGCAGGTCATCTGCTCAGATAAAACAGGGACTCTCACACAGAACAAAATGACGGTGGTTGCCAGTCATTGCGACAACGCATATTCACTGGCACAGGCCCTCGCCCTCTGCAACGATGCAACCGTTGCCGCAGACGAACAGATCACAGGGGAGCCCACGGAGGTCGCCCTGCTGGAATTCGCCCGTAAAGAAGGGGTGGAGAAAAACAGCCTCTCTTCTGAGATGCCCCGCCTGGCAGACATCCCCTTCGACAGCAAACGCAAGATGATGACCACCTTCAACGCAGCCCCGGACGGCTCCGTCATGCAGTTCACCAAGGGCGCTCCCGATATGATCATGCAGTGCTGTTCACACATGCTCAAAGATGGGCAGGTGGTTACTCTCGGCGATGAGGAGAGGAAGGAACTGCAGGATATCAACACCCGGCTGACATCAAGGGCTCTGCGCGTGCTGGCTGCTGCCAGAAAGGAATTGCCGGCTCTGCCCGAAGATCTTACCGCCTCAGACAGGGAACAGAATCTGGTGTTCGTCGGGCTGGCAGGCATGATTGATCCCATCAGACCCGAAGCAGTCGTCGCGATAGAAAAATGTAAAGAGGCGGGTATCCGTCCCGTCATGATCACCGGGGATCATGAGAACACCGCGGCGGCCATAGCCAGGGACCTCGGTATAATCGAAGGCCCCGAACAGGTTCTCCCGGCCAGAGAACTGGAGAAACTCTCCGATGAACAACTGGCCGATTCCATCGAAAAGTATGCGGTGTACACCCGCGTACAGCCTCAGCACAAGGTCCGCATCGTCCAGGCATGGAAAAGCAGGGGCGCCATCACAGCCATGACCGGCGACGGAGTCAACGATGCCCCGGCCCTCAAGAACGCGGATATTGGCGTGGCCATGGGAATCACGGGCACGGATGTGACGAGGAATATTGCTGACATCGTGCTGGCAGACGACAACTTCGCGACGATAGTCGCCGCAGTGGAGGAAGGGCGTCGCATCTATGATAACATCAGGCGCACCATCCAGTATCTGCTGAGTTCAAACCTGTCCGAGGTCCTGCTGATATTTGTGGCCACGCTGGCGGGATTCGTTATTTTGAATCCGGTGCAGCTGCTGTGGATCAATCTTGTCACGGACATGTTGCCCGCACTGGCACTGGGAATGGAATTCGCGGCTCCAGACATCATGCGCAGACCGCCCCGAAACTCAACCGACGGAATCTTCGCCGAAGGCCTGGGGTTTGCCTGCATCTACCAGGGCATCATCATTACCGTACTCAGCGCCATATCCTGCGCCGCAGGAGGCACCACCATGACGTTTGTCACACTCTCAATGTGTCAGGCCTTTCAGGCGTTCAACATGCGCTCGCTCAACGGGTCCATTTTCAAACTCCATACCCATAACAGGTATCTGTACTTCGCATTCGCCGCCGCGCTGGTGCTCACTCTCATCCCCGTGTACGTACCCTTCCTCTCAGTGCCATTTGGTCTCACTCCACTTTCCCCCGGTGAGTACTGCAGTGCCGTGGCCCTGGGATTTGCAATTATCCCCATACTTGAAGTGGTGAAGTTCTTCCACTTTAAACAACATAAGAATCGTTGATTACGGGTATCTTGAAACAGCTTGTATTTCGTTCATATTCGAGGGACAGGAGGAAATTTACCGCAGGTACGTATCACGACTTACCTTTCATCACCGGTGTGATTGATCACGGAGTCTAGCGCTTACCCGGAGTCTAACACTTATCTGGAGTCTAACGCTTACCTGGAGTCTGGCGCTTACCTCGACGTCTCGTTCCTCGCTTTGTCGGAGGATAAATTTTTGACTGTAATCAAGAAGATGGTCGATTATTCGATGACCTGCCAGCGAGGTATTTTTGTATGCCTGGAGACAATCGCCCCTTCATGCTTATATTTTTAATTCTTTTTTACACGCCGTCCGGTAACTGACGCACCCTCTTCTGCGACCCTGCCGGAAGCATTACCACACCGGATACGCTATTTATGGACAACCACTGGGACTCCCTCTCTCTCATCGCTGAAGGCCTGACGGCAGATCTCTCCGAACACGACTGCTGCAATCATATCCTGAGCATGCTGCACGGCGTAATTCCCTGGGACTCCGCCATTCTCCTGCGTGTTGAAGGCAAACAGCTTACCCCGATGGCGGTGGATGGAATGACCGCTGACGCCCTCGGCCGTATCTTCCAAATCAGCGAACATCCCCGGCTGGCAGCAATCTGCAGCTCCACCCGGCCGATGCGTTTTGCCCCCGACAGTGAACTCCCTGACCCCTTCAACGGCCTGCTCGCCGTGGACCCCAACGGTACCGGGCAAATTCACGCCTGCAATGGTATACCCATCCGCCACGCGGGGGAACTGGTCGCCGTCCTCTGCCTTGACGCCCTCGACCCAAAAGCCTTTGACCATCTCAGCATTGAATATCTTGCCATGCTTGGCAACCTTATCGGTGCCCAGATCCACATGTCCAACCTCCTTGAGGTACTCCAGCGCCAGGCAGACCGACGCGGCGAAATTGCCAGTGA
>JALNVI010000144.1 GCA_023231425.1 Desulforhopalus sp.
GACGGTGACAATAAAGTGACCAGGATAACCCATTATGAAAAACACGGGCAGCTCTCCTGAAAAAAGGAGAGAGGAGACGGGGGACGGGAGACGGGAGACAGGAAAAAGCAAAAGACGGTAAAGGCTTTTTTTTACCGCGAAGAACGCGAAGGACCGCGAAGAAAGGCGAAAGCAAAAGACGGTAAGGCATTTTTTTATATAAAATGCCTTTTTCACATGTTTAGAGCCTTTTTTCGTTGGCAAAAAGATTTTTAACTTAAGCAGCCCCTTGCTGTTGTCGTTCTCTCTTTACCCTTCGCGTTCTTCGTGTCCTTCGCGGTAAAAATCTTTGTCTTTTCCCATCATTTTAGAGGAGTTCCAATTTCTCTATATAACGCCTTTTTTCGCATGTTTAGAGCCTTTTTCCGTTGGCAAAAAGATTTTTAACTTAAACAGCCTCTTGCTGTTGTCGTTCTCTCTTCTCTTCGCGTTCCTTCGCGTTCTTCGCGGTGAAAAAATTGTCTTACCGCCTTTTGCTTTTCTCTTTTTTCAGTTTCACCAGGGATGGAGCCGCCGCGCCTTATTCGGCAAAACGCATGATCTCCTCAACCTTCTTCCTCGGCGGCGGGGTGACTTTGCCGTCCGGGTAGCCGTAAACAATCAGTGCAGCCACAGTTTCCTCTGCGGGCAGAGTAACAATTTTCGAGATCGATTCGTCGTCGATAACGCCCAGCACGCAGGTCCCGATGCCTTTGGCGTATGCCGCAAGAAGAAAGCTCTGGCAGGCGAGACCGGCATCAAAGACCTCCCAGTCTGAGTTCTTGTTTGTGGAATAGTCAGCTTCGTCTCCGAGCTTGCCGCTCTTGCCTTTTACAAAGCTGAGAACGGCCACCCCTTTGGCATTTATCAGGGTGCTGGCATTGTAGGCAAAATCATTCACGCCATCAGCAGCCAGTCTGCCGATCATATTCGGGTCATCCACCAGTGTCCAGCGGGCCACCTGAAAATTTCCCCAGGAGGGAGCCCAGCGGGCACTGTCAATAATCTCTGCCATCAGTTCACGATCGACCTTTTGATCTGTGTACTTGCGGATACTTCTGCGGCCTTTGATTGCTTCGATTGCGTCCATGATATTCTCCTTTTAAGGGGTGTCCCCCCATTATTATCACCCCGGGATGACAACGTGGCGTTGTATCGGTTTTTTGAAACAGTCGCCATTTCAGTTCCGGTCGTCATTGTCTACACAACAACATTGCGGGGACCACCGTCGTACTGATTCTTCGCCAGGGGTGATATAATGCCGTCGTTGCATCCGCGTCAATCGGCGATGGTGGTTTTGACATCCCGGAACTTTGGATAATCAGAGAGCTGTCTCAAGAATTTTACGGGAGACGTCGAGATCAAGGTCCCTGGTTTCAGAGAGTGCGGTCATGCCGTGCTTTTCAAGGTTGGCAATAACACGGTCGATATCGGCAGCCTTCACACCGTGCGCGGAGAGGCGGGTCTCAACACCCAGACTGGCAAAAAACGCCTCGGTGCGCGTGATGGCTGCGTCGATCCTCTCGTCGTCACTTCCGTTGACGATGTTCCATACCCGTTCGGCGTACTGCAGCAGTTTGGCCTTTTTCTGCTCGCGGCGAACCTTCCAGATGGCGGGCTGCACACAGGCAAGGGTGCGACCGTGGTCAATACCGAAGAGTGCGGTGAGTTCGTGGCCGATCATGTGCGCCGTCCAGTCCTGAGGAACCCCGGCAGAGATAAGGCCGTTGAGCGCCATGGTGGTACACCACACGAGGTTGGCCCGGGCATCGTAGTCTTGAGGATTCTTTACGGTGGTTTCGCCCACCTCAATGAGCGTCTGGAGAATACCTTCAGCAACGCGGTCCTGAAAACGCCCCTCCACCGGGTAGGTTACATACTGCTCAACAACATGCTCAAAGGCGTCAACGACACCATTGGCGACCTGACGTGCGGGCAGCGTAAAGGTATTTTCCGGATCAAGGATGGAGAATTTGGGGAAAAGCGCGGGACTGAAACAGGGCAGCTTGTCCTCACCATCACTGATGACAAAACCGTTGTTCATCTCCGAACCCGTTGCCGGCATGGTGACAACGGTACCAAAAGGAACCGGAGCCACAGCTGTCGGCAGATTTACAAGATGGATCAACTCCCGCTCTTTCCCGAAATATTCTTCATGATAAGAGACAAAAGAGATAAACTTGGTGCCGTCCATAACGGAACCGCCGCCCAGGGCAAGGATGAAATCAACTTTATTCTCACGAACAACGTTTACCGCCTCCATCAGCACGTCAAAGCGCGGATTGGAAGGGATCCCGCCAAACTCCAGCACATTGCGGCCAGACTGCTCAAGCTCTCCCTTCACCCTGTCGAGAAGGCCACTGCGCTTCGCGCTGCCCCCGCCATAGGTGATGAGAGCGGTGGCCTTCGCCGGAACCAGTTTATCGAGCTGCGTAATTTTATTTTTCCCAAAGACGATATGGGTGGGATTGTAGAATTCAAAGTCAAACATGATGAACCTCCATTAAGATTCAGAAAAGTTATGGGTACCTTGAATAATCGCCCATCTCCTTTGTACAGTCAAAAATTATAGCACAGATAGAGGACAGACGTCAAAATTGGTCGTCTGCACGATGAGATCACCTTTATAAACAGCAAAAAACGGGAAGGAATTTTTTACTGCGAAGAATGCGAAGGCAGGAGACAGGAGACAGGAGAAGGGAGAAAGGAAAAAGCAAAAGACGGTAAGGTATTTTTTTACCGCGAAGAACGCGAAGGAACGCGAAGAAAGGCGAAAGCAAAAGACGGTAAGGCATTTTTTTATATAAAATGCCTTTTTCGCATGTTTAGAGCCTTTTTTCGTTGGCAAAAATC
>JALNVI010000145.1 GCA_023231425.1 Desulforhopalus sp.
ATTGATTTCCTCCACAGTGTGGAGGCGAAGCCGCAGCTGCAGCAGGCACACAGTCGCCTGATTTACGGCAGCATTGCTCTCTGGTTTCTCCTCGTGGCTGTGAGCGTGGGCGGCAATCTCTTCTCCCCGCAGCAGCATCCCTCCGTCGCAGGGGGCGGCAATGTGCCCATGCTTACCCTGGAAGATCAGGCTCTTGTCAGAGCGGCCGCCTGGTATCGGCAGCTGGGGGATGTGCTGGTGGGACGGCAGCGGGAGGCGGAGGGCATCGTTTCGTATGAGCAGTCGCTGACGCTTGATCCCACCAATCCAGTGACCGTCAATAACCTCGCCTGGCTGCTGGTCGCCAGCCGTGACCTTGCCCTGCGCGATCCTCAAAGAGCACTCCCTCTTGCCCTGCAGGCGGTGGAGATGCAGCCGGCAGGTTTTTTTTACGACACCCTTGCCTCGGTCTACTGGGCTAACGGCATGATTGATTTGGCCCTTGAGGCGGAGCAGAAGGCAATTCGTATCGACCCCGGGCGGACCCTGTACTATCAAAAGCAGAGTGAAAAATTTAGTGTACAAACTTATGAGGAAGCTGTACAACAGATGAACGAATTGTCCATAGAATCAAAGGGAAAGAAGATAAAACAGTAAAGAGAAGCGTGCAAAAAGAGAAGAATAGCGGGGAAAGAAAATGAGATTTCTGCAGAGTGGGAAAACTGTGGAGTTGCTGGAGCAGATGCAGGTGCTGACAGCGAGTCAGAGGACGTTTATCGAAGCGGAGGCACCGAAACAGCGCCAGAAACTTACACGGCAGGCGGTAAAAAAAGGGCAGCGTGACAAGAACTACCCCGATATGGTTGATATTATCGCCTCGCTCAATCTCACGGTGTCCGGTGGCAAGCGCAGGATTGACGAAGAGCTGATCATGCGGGCGGTCGCCAAAGCGCAGAAAATTCCCTTCCGCAAACTCGATCCACTGGATCTCGACATGAGTGTCGCGACCGGCACCATCCCGCGTAACTTCGCTATCATCCACACCATCCTGCCGCTTCGCATTGAGAATGGGCTGCTGGAGATGGCGATCTACAATCCTGATTCACAGTCGGCGCTGGCGGATATTGAGAAGACCAGTCAGATGAAGACCACTTCGGTGATCGCCACCCGGAGTGATATTCAGCGCATTATTCAGGAGTTTTTTGGTTTCCAGAAGTCGATTTCCGCCGCCGAGGATCAGTTTTCCTCCGTGGACTCAAGTGCGTCGCTGGATATCAGCAACCTTGAGCGCTACGTCAAGATCTCAAACGCGGACGAGCTCACCTCCTCCGATCAGCACATCAAGCAGGCGGTGAATCACCTCTTTCATTATGCGATGGAACAGCGGGCGAGTGATATCCATATCGAGCCAAAACGGGAAGTCTGCCTTGTCCGTTTCCGCATTGACGGTCTGCTGCACACCATTTACAGTCTGCCCAAGGCGGTGCATGCGGCGGTAGTGGCACGCATTAAATTCCTTGCCAGTCTCGATATCGCCGAGAAGCGTCGCCCGCAGGACGGCCGGATCAAGATTGGTACGGATGGCAGGGATGTGGAAATTCGTGTTTCCACCGTGCCGGTCTCCTTCGGGGAGAAGGTCGTCTTGAGGCTGCTCGATTCGACGACGGTTTTTCAGAATCTCGACAGCCTCGGTTTCAGCGAGCGAGATTTCAGCGTCTATAAAGGCTTCATGAAGGCGTCCCACGGCATCGTGCTGGTGACGGGGCCTACGGGCAGCGGAAAATCAACCACCCTCTACTCCACCCTCAAGGAGATTGCCACGCCGGAGAAGAACATCATCACCATTGAGGATCCGGTGGAGATGGTGCACGAGGAGTTTAATCAGATTGCCGTGCAGCCGGTCATTGATGTGACGTTTTCCACCATCCTGCGGAATATTCTGCGGCAGGATCCGGATATTATCATGATTGGTGAGATTCGAGATAACGAGACTGCGGTCCATGCGATGCAGGCAGCGATGACCGGGCACCTTGTGTTTTCCACGCTGCATACCAACGATGCGGTCTCTTCTGTGGTCCGCCTCCTTGACCTCGGGCTTCCACCGTTTATGATATCTACTTCACTGACAGGCTGTATGGCGCAGCGACTGGTGAAAACGGTCTGCCCGCACTGCGCCGAGAAATACACCATGCAGAGCGACGAACTGGCGCGGGCTGGTTTTCCTGTAGAGCCCGGGCGTCAGCTCGATCTGACCCGGGGCAGGGGATGCCGTGAGTGCCGCAATACCGGCTATCGTGGACGCTGCGGTGTCTTTGAGGTGTTGCCTTTCTCCAGTCAGTTGAAGAAGATGATCTCTGCCGGGGCCGACGCCATGGAGATGAAACAGGTTGCCATCCGTGAAGGGATGACTACCCTGCGAGAGGATGCCTGGGATAAGGTCAAACGCGGTGTCACTACCTGGCAGGAGGCCCTGCGGGTAACTTCAGAGTAACCCGGCCCTGTGCCGGCAGAGCCCGTGTGGAAAGAGCCCGCGGGGGAGGA
>JALNVI010000146.1 GCA_023231425.1 Desulforhopalus sp.
CCCTTTATTTCACAGCTTTCACACTGGCATTTTCAATAATTGCATCATACGTATAACCAGAACCAAAATCCTTATCAGCAGCAAGAACCCCTTCGACAAGAACCTCAGTACCCGCTTCTACGGTATCATCAGTGGTGACAACAAGGTCATGATGGTTCTGCATCACATCCCCGGTTCCATCCTGAATATGAACCCAGTTCCGTCCCATGATCTGGGGACTTACCTTCCTCACGATGCCGCGAACAACAACCTTCCTGCCATTCAACTTTGCCGCGCCAGTAAAAATCTCCCCCACTGTGCGGGCATCACTGCCCGTGGCTTTTGCCACATTGAGTCTCTCAAAGGGGACAATGGCTGCAACGCTGCCGCCTGAGGTCGTTGCGGTCATTGCCGGGGTGGTGGCAGGAGCTGGCGCCTGGTTCTCAGCCTCTACGGCTGCCGCAAAGGAGCTGGATGCTGCAGGGGCCTTTGCCTCAGCGCTTTTATGAAGGGTTCCATGGGGGGAGGGTGCTTTATCACTGACAATCCCGGCACTGAAGATGACCTCTTCAAAGGTGCGGTTCAGGGTGCTGCTCTTAAAGTTCTTCATTGGCAGTCCCTCGTAGAATTTTACCTCAGAGCCTTTTTCTACGGTACTTTCAGGGATGGCAATCCACTGGGTGCTGCCGTTTTCTTCGGCGACATTCATGTAGGTGTATCCGCCGGAGTTCATCGTCTCAAGCACTTTCCCGGTAACGATTGCGGCACCACTGCCGGTTTTCCCCGCATCGGGCATGGCCAAAGCATTCAGAGGCTGGAGGGAGAGGGCGAACAGGGCTGCAGCACAGAAAAAAGTCCGTTTTTTCATGATAATATCCTGAGTGTAAAGGGTTGCAGGAGCAGGAGGTAAACGCAGAAACTGCGTCATCCCGTGAAGTATTACAATGGGGTCCCTTGAATATACAGGGAAAGTATCAATGGAAAATAAGAAGAGGACGCAGAGAGGTCAAGTTTGCAGGGAGATTCCAGAGGTGCAGCGAAGAGATGGGGGAGCGGTAATGGTCACCATTTCAGTTACGATTGCCATCACCGCTGCGGTTGTCGCTTTCGTAGAGACAAGGCATGCCTTGTCTACACAGCGGTCGAACCATCGCGTCGTGACGATTTTCAATGAGGTGCTGAAAATCCTCCGTCGCCCGCAGGGCTGGTCGATTTTGTTCATATCAACGTGGCCAACATCACAAACGTTGCCAGACAAGGCATGCCTTGTCGCTACAAAAGCCGCTTGTATTCCGTGCATATTCAAGGTTTCCATCTTAAGATAATTTCAGGGAACACTACTTCTTTAAAGAGAGGACTCCATGCTGACACAATTATATGCAAGTTTTTTGTCCCGCATGAAAGAGTATTTTGACTTCGAACGCCTCGGCCTGCTGCTTGGTGAGTTGATTATAAAGGTTCTCATTGCCGGAATGGTCCTGGCAATTTTTTATTTTATATGGCGTGTGTTACACCGTTTGGTGGTATTGCGCCTCAAACGCCATCTTGATAAGACCAGTATTGCCTTTACCGAGACGGTGATCAAGTTCAGCATATTTGGGCTGGCTGCGATTGTTGCCCTCAGTTCTGCCGGTATCAAGACGACAGCTCTGCTGGGATCTCTGGGGGTTGCCGGGCTCACCATCGGTTTCGCCCTGCGGGATACACTTTCCAATATCATATCAGGCATTCTGGTCTTTATGGACCGTCCTTTCACCATAGACGATCTGGTGGAGATTGATGGCAACTATGGCCGAGTGGATCGGATCACCCTGCGGACCACACGCATTGTGACCAACGATGGTAAAATGCTGGCCGTGCCGAATGCGGAAATCATGAATAAGACGGTAACCTCCTACACCAATTTCCCTCATTTACGCCTTGATGTTGGCGTTACGGTGGGCGTTACTGAAGATCTCGACGAGGTGAGACGTCTCCTGCTTGCTCTGGTGCAGGATGATCCCGAGTATATGTCTGTACCGCCACCAGATGTGGTGGTTGCTCTTTTGGGTGACTACAACGTCAAAATGGAGTTGCGCGTGTGGCTCGAAGAAGAGCGGGATCATGTGAAAAAACGTTTTGAGTTACGTGAAAAGATATACAAGGCGTTGACCGCTGCCGGGGTTGAGATGCCTTTTCAAACGATTCAACTGGCTCCCGCGAAGAAACGCTAAAAAACAAAAGACTTTACCGCGAAGGAACACGAAGGAAGGGAAAGGCGAAAAGCGGTAAGGCAATTTTTACCGCGAAGAACGCTAAGGAACGCGAAGAAAAGCAAAAAGCATTTAAGAACAAAGAGTTCATTGAAACTAAAACGGGAAGGACGGGGTTTGTAACCACGAATGGACACTAATTTTCACTAATATCAACTACGTTTTTTACCGCGAAGGACGCTAAGGAACGCGAAGAAAGGCAAAAAGCATTTAAGAACAAAGAATTCATTGAAACTAAAACTGGAAGGACGGGGTTTGTAACCACGAATGGACACTAATTTTCA